>CAKKSP010000040.1:12933-31845 GCA_919902045.1 Omnitrophica bacterium GWA2_41_15
CTTATGCATATGGCTGATGCTTTGATATCACCTGTTGTAGGTGGTGTTATGTGGTTTGCTACAGCAGGGCTTATCGCTTATAGCGCCAAGAAAGTCAAAAAAGAAGCCGATGATCGCAAGGTCCCGCTTATGGGTGTATTGGGCGCTTTTATTTTTGCCGCACAGATGATTAATTTTGCTATTCCTGCTACCGGCTCAAGCGGCCATATCGGAGGAGGAATGATTTTATCAATCCTGCTCGGGCCGTATGCGGCTTTTCTTGTGATGGCTTCAGTCTTAGTTGTTCAGGCGCTATTTTTTGCTGACGGCGGGCTTTTGGCTTTAGGGTGTAATATTTTTAATCTTGGTTTTTTCCCGTGTTTTGTTGCTTATCCGCTTATTTACCGCAAGATCGCCGTAGATATTCCCAATCAGAAGAAAATTATGATAGGTTCTCTTATTGCAGTAATTATCGGTTTGCAGCTAGGTGCTTTTAGTGTAGTTATTGAGACAATGTTTTCGGGGATATCGGCACTTCCGTTTTCTACGTTTTTAATTTTGATGCAGCTGATTCATTTGGCTATAGGCGTGGTTGAAGGTTTAGTTACTGCTGCGGTAGTTACTTTTGTTTTTAAAGCTCGGCCTGAGATTTTAAACGCCGCGGGTAACTATATTTTGATCGGAAAAGTAGAAATGAAAAAACTCATTATTGGATTTTTATTAGCTGCGATAATTATAGGAGTAGGTTTAAGTTGGTTTAGATCAAAGAACCCCGATGGATTAGAATGGGCAATATTAAAAACCTCTAAAGCTGAAGGGGTTGATTCAGGGGGACTAGCCTCTGGCTTAGTCGGAGGGTGTTTAATTATTCTGATAGTTTTTTTGATTGGCCTGATACTTAGGCGCTATAAGGATAAGCATGAATAATATCGGTAAAAACTCATTTGATATCGGATATATGGATACTCTGGCCTTAGGTGATAGCTCATTACATCGCCTTGACCCGAGAGCTAAATTGATCACTACTTTAGTTTTTATTGTTACAGTGCTTTCTTTCGGTAAACATACAGTTTCTGCGATGTTGCCGTTTTTTATCTACCCCATAGTTTTAATTTCTCTTAGCGGGTTACCGAGCAGGTATTTAATGAAAAAATTATTGATAGTTTCACCGTTTGCCGTATTAGTCGGCATTTTTAACCCGTTTATAGATAGAGAAATAATTTATTATATTGGTTCGATAGGCATTTCCGGAGGATGGGTATCTTTTTTGTCTATTCTCTTACGCTTTGTATTAACAGTAACAGCCGCACTGATTTTATTGTCCCTGACTGGTTTTAACGCGGTTTGCGCGTCATTGATGAAGTTAGGCTTACCCAGGCCGTTTGTAGTTCAGCTGTTATTTTTTTATCGTTATATATTTGTTTTAACTGATGAAGCAGAGAGGATGGAGCGCGCACGTTCGCTTCGGGCATTTAATTCCGAAGCAATGAATATAAAGATTTTTGTTTCACTTATTGGCCATTTGTTATTACGCACCATAGACCGCGCTGAGCGGATTTATCTAGCGATGTGTTGCCGGGGTTTTGACGGGCGCATCCGCATGATTAGAAAAATGAAAAGAAGTTATAAAGAACTATTTTTTGTAATCGGATGGTCGCTTTTGTTTATATTTCTAAGGAATTATAATATTACATTAAAATTAGGCCAAGCCTTTACAGGAGTTATAAAATGAGCCATCATATAATTGAAGCCAATGATTTACATTTTACTTATCCGGACGGAACAGTTGGGTTAGACGGCATATCATTTCGTATTTCTCATGGTGAATCTGTGGCGGTTGTGGGAGAGAATGGTTCCGGCAAGTCTACGCTTTTATTGCATTTGAGCGGTTGTTTATTTGCCTCTAAAGGTAGGTTACGCATAGGTGATACTTACTTAGAGCAAAAAACTCTCAATATTGTGCGCCGGACTGTGGGAATGGTATTTCAGAATCCCGATGATCAGTTATTTATGCCTACGGTATTTGATGATGTTGCTTTTGGGCCGTTAAATCTTGGGCTTACGTATCTGGAAGCTGAGCGCAAGGCAATGGATGCGCTTAAAACTGTAGGAGCTGAGCATTTAAGGAACCGTCCTCCGTACAAACTTTCTCAAGGCGAGAAAAGGGCTGTGTCGATAGCCACTGTTCTTAGCATGTCACCTGATATTTTAGTGATGGATGAGCCTACTTCTAGTTTAGATCCAAAATCACGCCGTAAACTAATAGAATTGTTAAAAACTTTCCGTCATTCTAAAATTATCGCTACGCACGATCTTGATATGGCAATGGACCTTTGCGAGCGGACAATTGTTCTACATCAAGGGAAGGTTACAGCAGACGGGGAAACGTTAAAACTTTTTCAGGATGAAGGCCTGCTTAATCGCAGCAGCCTTGAGAAGCCCCTTAGAACTCAGCAGTGCTAAGAGAATTTAAACTTTTTTAAGGTAAGATAAGTAATCGTAAAAATCCCCGCTTCAATTACTACAGTCGCTATTGCTGCTCCGACATAGGAAAAAGCGTATATAAAAAGAATTATCAAAGGCATTCCGACCATCGCCATAGTTATATGGATTTTAGAATAAATTCGTGTTTTTCCGCTTACCAATAAAAACTGTATACGAAAAGCGTTGGCGTTAATAAATAATATCGAGATAAGCAGTAACTTTAATGTCAGGGCTGTATTTTGGTAATCTTGCCCGCATGCGATCTTAACCATTAAATGCGCGGAAACAAAAACAAGAGGGAATACGATTAAAGTAATGCTGGTAGTGATTTGCTGCAGTTTTTGCATTACTTCAAGCGCTTTAAACTTATTCCTGTTGAACATATGGCTTAAACGCGGGAAAATTGCCTGGGTAAAAGATGTCAGCGGAAATGTCTGAAAAATGTTGGAGATTTTCTCGGCGATAGAATAAAAGCCGGTAACAGTATTGTTGGTAAGAAGTCCGACGGTAAAGATGCGCGTAGTAGTATAAGCGTTTATTGCCGCAATAGAGATAAAAACATCCCACCCGGCTTTAAATTGCTGCCGGACCTTATTGTAGCCTTGTAATTTAAACCTTAATCCAAATTTTCTGAAAGCGATATATTGGCCTGAAATACTAGTGATTATTGTTACTGCTGAGTATACAATCGGAACTAGCAGGTAATCTTGAGGTGAATTTACAAATATAAAAATAAAAAACGTAATGATAAAACCGCCGAAAATATTGAGGTTTGCTATATGCTTCATCCTTTCCGTGCCTTGAAAAAACCAGACCGGAAATAGGGTATTTCCGATTACTGTGCCAAAGCTGATGAGGTATACCATGGCATCGTTTCTGAATTTCGGAATAAAATATACGATCGCTACCAATATTAGAAAACTTAAAGATGCAAGTAGTAATTTTGCTGTCATTACGGCAGAAAATATCCTGCATACTTTTACTCTTGTATTGCGGCAGATAGAGATTTCTTTTGTGGCAGTGACCCCAAATCCATAGTCAGTGATGATCATAAAATATTGAATAAATGCCTGGGCAAAGGCGATAAGACCGAATTTTTCCGGCCCAATTACCCTGAAAAGATATGGTATAGTTATGATTGGAAGAATGTAGGTTATAGCCTGAAGCGCAGAAAGAGAGGCAACGTTATCCAAAACTATCCTGCGCTCATGGGGCCGCGCCATTCTATAGGTTTTTTTAATCAGTTTTACGAGCGAATGCATGAGTTTAATCTACACTTTTGTAAGCTCCAAGTCAAGGGCTCTTAAAATATTTTATTAGGATTTATGATTTGTAATGTTATAATTTTACTATGAAACGTTTCCCTAGTAATTTTTTATGGGGTTCAGCTACATCTGCATACCAGGTTGAAGGGGGTAACCAAAATGCGGATTGGTGGCAATGGGAGCTGGATAAAGGATTGGAAAATTCCGGGCAAGCCTGCGCTCATTATCAATTATATGAGCAGGATTTTGACCTGGCAAAAAGCCTGCACCATAATGCGCATCGCCTTTCTATTGAATGGAGCCGTATCGAACCGCAGGAAGGGGAATTTTCTCAGGAAGCATTAAACCACTACGTTAAGGTCATTCTTTCTTTAAAATCGCGTAATATAGAGCCGATAGTTACACTGCATCATTTTACTAATCCTATGTGGTTAAGTAAAATAGGCGGATGGGAGAATAAACGGTCTACTGCTTATTTTTTACGCTACTGTGATTTTGTAGTTTCTGCACTTGCTAAATACGTCCGTTATTGGATTACGATCAATGAGCCTACGATATATGTATCCCATGCTTATATTTTCGGGGTTTGGCCTCCGCAGGTAAAATCATTCTTGAGAGCAAAGGCAGTTTATAATAATTTTTCTTTAGCGCATATTAAAGCTTATCAGTTGATACATAAGATTTATAAGGATTCTGGCCTCCTGCGGCCCTTGGTCAGTGTCTCCCAGTATGTGCAGGCTTTTCTACCTTGTGTAAAAACTTTAAAAAATCTCCTGGCAGTATATATAAGGAATAAGTGGTTTAATTTCGGCTTTCTTGATAAAATTGCCCGTCATAACGCCTTAGATTTTATTGGGATCAATTATTACTCGCGGCAATTAGTGGAGGTAAAAAAATGGCAGGTTGCTAATTTGCTGATGGATACCTGCAGAAGTAATCATGATCTGGTAAAGAAAAATTCCCTAGGCTGGGATATATATCCTGAAGGGTTGTATAATCTGCTTTTAAAGCTTAAGAAATACCGCTTACCGGTGATTATAACTGAAAACGGCATCTGTACAGGAGACGATAATTTACGTTGGGAGTATATCCATGCTCACTTGCAAAATATCCACCGCGCTATGGAGCAAGGGGTAAATGTGTCAGGGTATCTTTATTGGTCGCTTATAGATAACTATGAGTGGGATAAGGGGTTTAGTCCGAGATTTGGGTTAATAGATATTGATTATAAGGCGCAGGGAAGAACAGTAAGAGAAAGCGCACGGAAATTTGGCCAAATCTGTGAAACAGGTGTTTTAGAAATATTTCCTTGACAAACAGAAAAAATATGTTATATTTATCATGTAGTTAATGTGGTAAATAAAGTAGGACAAGATGGGCCGCAAGGCATGAAAAAAACACTTGCCGAGCGGTTTTTTTATTTTGCCGTTATTTACTACGAAAAATTTGTAGGGAATACTCGGCGCAAATATGCGCGGTGTTTCCTCGGTAGGAAAGGAGGTAGTACAATAATGGCAAAAGGTAAAGTAAAGTGGTTTTCCAATCAGAAAGGTTATGGTTTTATCACTCCGGAATCTGGAAGCGATGTATTTGTGCATCATAGCGCAATTCAGGGTGAGGGGTATAAATCTCTCGAAGAGGGCCAGGAAGTAGAGTTTGATATTGAAAAAGGTCCTAAAGGAGAACAAGCTACGAAAGTAGTAAAGTTATAATCTGGTAAACACAAGCCCGGCTTATTTCTTAATAGGCCGGGCTTTTTTAGTTTTTTGTGGTATAATAAAATAAAGGTAAAAAAATATGTTAAAACAAAATAATAATCCCGTTAATGCCGCTCAAGATCAAGATTCGGGTTTTTTCGGCCTAGGGATAGCTCCGCGAATCCTAGAAATATTAGACAAGATTAAATTTAAGGTTCCAACACCAATTCAACGAAAAGCTATACCGCTTGCAATTGCAGGTAAAGACGTTATTGGTATTGCTCAAACCGGAACCGGTAAAACTCATGCTTTTGCTATTCCTATGGTTCAGCTTCTTGCCCAAAATGACGGAATTGCCATAGTACTTGCTCCGACAAGAGAACTTGCTGTTCAGATTGAAGGTGCAATAAGTATTGTAGCGCGGCCGTTTGGGATGAGAGTTGCTTGCCTTATCGGCGGCGTTGCTATGCGGCCACAGATAGAAGCGTTGCGCAGGCGCCCGCATATTATCATTGCTACTCCCGGAAGGTTTATCGATCATATGGAGAATCGCCTTATCATGCTTGCCAGGGTAAGTATGCTTGTAATCGATGAAGCTGACCGTATGCTTGATATGGGGTTTGCGCCTCAGGTAGAAAAAATCCTGAAAAATATTTCGCGCGAACATCAGACTATGCTTTTTTCAGCTACGATTCCTGCTGAGATCGTACGCATGGTAAATTCATATATGAAACTTCCTGTGCACGTTGAGGTTGCTCCTTCTGGCACTACTGCAGAGGGGATAACTCAGGAACTTTATATTGTAAAACGCGAAACAAAAGCAAGCCTCTTAGAAAAAATTCTGGCAGAAAATACCGGCTCAGTGCTTTTATTTATGCGTACCAAACATGAAGCTCGAAAGATCTCCAAAACGTTGCGTCATTTAGGGCATCGCGCAGCGGAAATCCATTCCGATAAATCTATGGCACAAAGGCGCGAGGCGCTTGAAGGGTTTAAGTCCGGGCGTTACCGGATTCTTGTAGCTACTGATATCGCATCAAGAGGGATTGATGTATCGCGTATAGAAATTGTTATTAATTATGATTTGCCTGATGATATCGAGAATTATGTGCACCGGATTGGCCGGACCGGAAGAGCTGGTTGTAAAGGAAGAGCAATATCTTTTGCCACGCCGGATCAAAGCAGAGACGTGAGCAGTATTGAAAAACTAATCAGAAAACAACTGCCGGTATTAAAGCATCCAGAAATTCCGTCAGCGGAATTTCAACGTTCTAATAGTGATGCTGCGTCTGCTGGGCGTCGTTATAGAGGCGGCGGTTATGGTGGCCAAAGGCGTGGTGGTAGTGGAGGCCGCGGTGGTGGTGGATATGGCGGCGGTGGCCGTAATAGTGGCGGAAATAAGCGCGGCGGTAGTAAGCGTTGGTAAAAAGGTGGAGGGATTATGAGTGATAGGTCGAATAAGGTAATGGAACGTTATAATCAAGGTTATAATCGGCCACAGGCACTATTCTCAGTCTTTGCAGAAGAGTTAGGTATGGATTTAAATACAGCTTTAAAAATTTCTTCTGTTTTTGAAGGCGGAGTATCCCATATGGGTATGACTTGCAGCGTTATTAGTTCTTCTTTGATGGTGTTGGGGCTTAAATATTGTTTAGCTAAACCAAATGATGAGCAAACAAGAAAAAAAGTAACAGAAAAGATTAATAGTTTTGTTAACAAATTTAGAATTCGTAACGGTATGATTGAATGCAGAAATTTACTTCTTTGTGATATAAATACTAAGGAAGGCGAGAAATTTAAAAAAGACCATCGCCTTGATGAATTTCTTTGCACGAAATTCCTTACAGATTCAGTAGAGATTATTGAAGAAATATTCGCAGGAAAATAACGCTGCTGAATAAATGCCGGATATAAAAAAACATTATCAGAAGATACAGAGAGTTCTTTGGCTAGTGCTCGTCCTTAATTGGGCTGTGGCAATAGCCAAAATATTTTACGGGCGCCTCATCCATTCCACGAGTATGACTGCTGACGGATTCCATTCCCTGGCAGACGGAACGTCTAATATTATCGGCCTTGTCGGAATAAGAATTTGTTCCCGCCCCACAGATGAAGATCATCCCTACGGACATAAAAAATACGAGACCCTTTTTGCTTTAGGAATTGCTGCCATGCTTTTAATTGTGGCTTTTAACCTGATTAAGCTAGGAATTAGCCATATAATTAAACCCGTATTTCCCGTAGTAAATTTTTCAGCGTTTCTTGTGATGATAATTACGATTTTGATTAATTTCGTGGTTATGGTTTATGAATACCGGATCGGTAAAACTCTAAAAAGCGATATATTGATCGTTGATTCAATGCATACGCGGGCGGATATTTTTACCTCGTTTTCGGTTATCGCGGCCTTAATAGGCACAAAAGCCGGGTTTAATATTGTTGATCCGATTATCACACTTTTGATTGCAGGGTTTATTTTATATTCAGCTTTCCAGATTATCCGCCAGGAATCGGGTATTTTATGTGACGAGGTGGCAATTGCTGAGAAAACTAAAATCGAGAATGTTGTGTTGAAAGTGAAAGGTGTAAAAAACTGCCATAAGATCCGTAGCCGCGGCAGGTTTGATGATGTACATATTGATCTGCATGTGCAGGTATCTGGTGATATGACAATGCGTAATTCTCATGATCTTAGCCATACAATTCAGGAAGAAATTAAGATAGTCCTGCCTCAGGTTACTGATGTCCTGGTTCATGTTGAGCCGGAGGCTGACGAAAAAGATTAGGTAAAAAGGAGATAAAACAAATGAAAAAGTATTGTTTTTTTCTGCTCTTAGCTTTATTTTTTATAACTCCTTGCGCGCAAGGGCAAACCGCAGAATCTGCAGAAATTACTAGTTTATCGGGGACAGCCGAGGTGATGCTTTCCGGAGCGGAGGAATATTCTCCGGCAGAAGAAGGAATGGTTCTTGAGGCAGGAGATAAAATTAAAACACAGGCAGACTCATCCTGTGAGCTTTCTTTTAATGAAGATAATTCCAATGTGGTCAGGATGAGCGAAAATACAGGCGTAGAAGTGATTTTATCCGGAGATGAAAAGTTGGAGATGGAAGAAGGCGAAGTTTTTTCTTCTGTTAACAAGCTTTCTAATGATAGCGCATTTGAGATCCGCACTCCTACTGCTGTTTCAGGAGCAAGAGGCACAGATTGGGTGACTAAAGTTAGTGAAGACGGCACAGAAGTGGAAGCTATCGATAGTACGCCATATGTGCGCCATTTTGAAAGCGCAGGTATTGTTTCTAAAGAATTGACCTTGATCAAACAGGGTCAAGCGACATCCGTTAAGCGATTTGAAAGGCCTTTGCCGCCAAAACCGGTTGCTTTTGAAAGAGTCGAGAAATGGAAGAATATAAAGCAGGATGTAAGAATGCGCGCAGCAGAGGCAGTTATTAAGCGTCAACAACGGCCGCCTTTTGACCGGCAAGATTTTAGAAAAAGGATGCAAGAGAATCTGAGAGAAAGAAAGCAGGGTTTTGAGCCGATGGTCAGTAAGGAAGCGAGAGCTCCTGAAGGTTTGCCTCGGGAAGGGGTTAATAGATTAGAGCGTAAGCGTTTTGAAAATCCCCCGGGTCAAATGATGCAGGAAAAAAGGGAAAAAATATTGCAAGATAAGCCCAATTTTAATCAGTCAAAAAATGAGCGTGGCGCGCAAGGCGATGATCGTCGTGTGAATAAACCCAATCCGCAAAGAAACAGGCCGGGTACGGGTCCGCGTCCGGGAGGCCTCAGGCGTTAATATGGAAGGAAGATGATCTTATGGGTATAGATATTTCAATAGTCGAGAAGGAAACCGGCGTTTATTTGATTGCTCTGAAGGGAGAAATTAATACCCAGACGTATCAGGCGCTCGAGGATAAAGCCCGTCCAACAACTGTAAAAGCAAAAGCCGTTGTCTTTGACATGGCTCAGGTAAATTATATTAGCAGTATGGGCTTAAGTGCGATTTTCAGGATTAAATTAGCCGTTGAAGAGCATTCGGGAACCATCGCTCTTGTAAATATGCAGCCTAAAGTTCAGCTTGTATTTGATACAATGAAAATCCTTTCTCCTCAGATCTTTGCCAGTATGGAAGAAGCGGATGATTTCTTGGATAGATTTCTTGACGGAGTGCAGACCGGCCAAATCAGCCCAAAGAATCTGCCCGGTAAAACCAAATAAATAATAATGGGATCATTTGTTTTAAGTAAAATATTCCCCTCCGATTTAAATAAAATCCCTCCCTTTATCGAAAATATCGCAAAAAAAGTTTTATCGCTTACCGGCTCTGATAATGATGCTTTTAAGGTAAAACTTGTGTTAGAAGAAGCAATGACTAATGCGATGCGCCACGGAAATTTGCTTAATCCAAAATTGAAAGTATTTGTAAAAATATCTGTAGGAAAGAAAAAAATAATGCTCCAGATACGGGACCAGGGGAAAGGTTTTAATTTTCACAAGGTGCCTGACCCTACAAATAAAAAACGCGCCCAGCAGCCTTGCGGAAGAGGGATATTCCTTATGCGCAAGTTTATGGATGAAGTAACATTTTCCGGTAAGGGTAATAAATTAAGATTAATAAAAAAAATTAATATTAATCCCGCATGAACAAATTTACGCTTAGAATTTTAATTTTTTCTTTAATTACCGTATCTCTTGCTTTGTCTGTATTTGGTAATATTTTTCAAACGCAGGAAATGTCAGTTTATGACTTTTTTTTCCGTACTCGGCCGCTTAAAGATACAAGTTCTAAAATAGTTATCATTGAGATTGCCGATGATACGTTAAAAAATCTTGGACGTTGGCCGCTTCCCCGCCAATATCATGCCGGGCTTATCCGTGCTTTAAAGGACGCAGGATGCCGGATGATTATTTTCGATATTCTTTTTAGCGAACTTGGGCCGTCAGATGAGCTTTTAGGGCAGGCAATGCAGGAGCAAGGCGCAGTTTATCTGCCGTATGCTTTTGATATTGATCCGGATAAACCTTCTGAAGCTCAGGAGATTCTTGGAGGGGTTTCTGAGAGTTTACGTTTTGCTGTTGCCGGCACCGGCCATATAAATATTTATGTGGATAAGGATGGAAAAGTCAGGCGTGTTCCTTTAATGGTGCATTATATGGATAAAACCTGGCCTTCCTTAGGGTTTTTAGCAGCAGCTAAATTTTTGGGTAAGCCGGTAGAAAATTTAAGCGGTATTCCGCTTGAGAAGGATGGTTCTTTTTGGGTAAATTACCCCGGTTCGTGGACAAAGGCCTTTCGGCATTTTTCTTACTTTGATGTGCTTAAGGCACACGCAGCAAAGATAAATAAGGAAACCTCCTGGCTTGATTTAAGTATATTTAAGGATAAAATTTGTTTTGTCGGATTAACCGCAACCGGCACTTCTGATTTACGCGCTAATCCCATTGATCCTGTATATCCGATGATTGGGACACAAGTTAGTATTTGCGATAGTATTTTACGGCATGATTTTATTCGCAGGGTTAGTATTAACAGGCGTTTTATCATTATTTTATTTCTTGTTTTTATTTGTTTTGCATTATGCCTTAAGTTTCAACCGCTAACTTCGTTGATTTTGAATGCCTTGATTATTTTGGGGTATTCTGTTTTTTCCTGGGCACTATTTTCTTTTAAGGGAGTTTTTATCGACCTGTTTTTACCGGTTACAGCCGTTGTTTTAGTTTATATCGGCGTTCTGGCATATAAATTCTTTCAAGAGGTTCAGCGTAGAAAAATTTTTGAGAAAGAACTTGAAATCGCAGCTTCTATACAGCAAAGTTTTCTTCCCCCTGCTGTATTAGAACGTGATGCTTTTAAGGTAAACGCTTACCTGAAACCGGCTAAAATGGTAGGTGGTGATTTTTATGAAATGTTTTCATTAGGAGAAGATAATGTGGGGGTTTTTATTGGGGATGTCAGCGGTAAAGGAATTTCTGCGGCATTGATCATGGCCCAGGCAATTTCGTTATTAAGGACAATCGCGCAAAAATATCCTGATCCGTCTGTCGTGCTTTCTGAATTAAACCAGCAGCTTTATAGGATACTTAAAGGCCGTTTTGTGACCGGGCAGTATCTGGTTATTCATTTAAAAGAAAACTATTGGGAAGGCGCTTGCGCAGGGCATCTTCCCCTGTTATTTCTGCATAAAAAGCAAGCTCGGCTTGAAGAGATTCTTCCGGCATCCGGAGCTCCCCTGGGGTTAACGGAGAATATGAATTACCAAAGCCAGCGTTATGAATTTTTACCTGGTGAGAAGCTTTTTCTTTATACCGACGGATGGACGGAAAATAGGAATAACCGGGGTATTGAATTTGGCCTGGATAAGCTAAGAGAGCATTTTTTAAAAGCCTGTGCTTATAGCCCGGAAAATATTTTCGGGTATCTTGAGAAACAAAAAGAAGAATTTGAAAATAAATCTCCGCAATATGATGATGTAACCGCGGTCTTAGTTGAATTTAAATCAAAAAGTGCGGATGCCTGAAGCGATGTCGAAGATAACGCTTTCCATAGTGGAGGCGCCAGCAGTAATTCCTACCGTTTTTATCCCCTTAAACCAGTTGTTTTTAATTTCTTTCCGGGAATTGATCCAGTAGGTGAGTGGATTAATCGATTTTGAGATTTCATAAAGCCTTTTAGTATTGGCGCTTGATTTTGAACCGATGATAATAACCAGGTCATTTTTAAGCGGTAAAGTTCTTACTTCTTCTTGTTTTACTCGCGTCGGCCGGCATACCGTATTAAAAAATTTTATCTGAGGGATAACTTTATTAAGAGCTTGGAAGGTTTTTATGACTTGGTTAAGGTTTTGAGTTGATTGTGCTACTACCGCTGCTTTTAATACGCTTTTGAGCTGTTTTTTGGGAAGAGGTAATTTATTTTCTATGACAATTGCTTTTGAAGCTAGTTGTCCGACAATCCCTTTAACTTCATCGTGGTTTTTGTCCCCGATAACTATTATTCGGTAGCCTTTATTTTCCATATTTAAAGCGATACGATGGATTTCTTTTACCATGGGGCAGGTGGCATCAATTATCCGATATCCAAGTTTTTTAGCTGAAAATAAAGTTTTTTTCGTAGCTCCGTGGGCACGGATAAGCAGGGTTTTCCCTGAGCCTTGAGAAAGAGCTCGGATTTTTTTAATCCCTGAGTTTTCTAATTCTTTTACTACGTGTTCATTGTGTACGATATCACCGAGCATCACTACTTTTTTCCCGCAAGAGGCTGCTTGTTTTGATATCTCAAGCGCGCGTTTTACTCCGAAACAAAAGCCCGCTGATTTTGCAATCTCTACTTTCATAAACTAACCGGTAGTTTTATGTTCTAAGGATATCATTTGTGAATAATCGTAGGGATTTTTTATATTTTTCTGACATGCTAAGCTTAGGGTAGATTTTTTTTGCCTGATAAAGAAGCGCAGTAATTTTATTTTTGGCGTAATCAAGGCTTCCGGCAGATACGATTATTTTACGTAAGCATTGTAAATCTTTAAGCGCGGCATCTTTCTTACCTAATAATTTTTTAAGTTTGGCGCGTTCGGAGGCGTTGCAATTATTAAAAGCATGCCAAATAAGTAGAGTTCTTTTCCCTTCTTTAAGGTCAGTCAGTATGGATTTTCCGATTTCTTTTTTTTCTCCGAACATCCCTAGAATATCATCTTTAATCTGGAAGGCTCGACCCAGAAATGCCCCGTATGAAAAAAGCATCCTGATTTGTTTAGGATCTGCCCCTGCTAAGGTTGCTCCGATAGTAAGCGGGAATGAGAAAGTATAATATGCAGTTTTGAGGTCATATATACGGTAAATATCAACTTGCTTTATTTTTTGTAGCTCTTTTGCCCCGTAAAGCAACTCAATAAATTCTCCTGTGCCGGTAAAGTAGGCTGCTTCTATTAGTTTTTTAAAGGCGGCTTCTTTATTCGCCGGAGATTCTTTGACCTCAAGGAAGGCATGCAGCGCTATGGCATACATTACATCTCCGATAATAATGGCAAGATCTTCGCCGTTAAATTTTGCCAGACGGTTTTTTTGCAGGTTTTTGTTGAGCAGGGTGTGCATGGAAGGTTTCCCGCGGCGCAGGCTTGATCTATCGATGATGTCATCGTGTACAAGCATGAAGTCATGCAGTAATTCTAAGGCAAGAGCGCTAGTGTAAAGGTTAGTGGCTTTACGCCTGGAATATCCCAGGTAGCCGATAATAAATAAAGTAGGCCTTACGCGCTTACCCGGCCGCAGGACGTATTCCTCAATAGAGTTGAACAGAAGAGGGGAAATCTTATATATTGGGTAAGAACTTTTTAGTTTATTCAGGAATAATGGTAATTCCTTTTCGATACTTTGCTTTATCTTATTAAACATGTTTGTATGCTAACATATAGAAATACCAAGCGCAAGTATTTTACACCGCAAATATATCTTTATAATTTAGCCTTATTGTAGTATAAATAGAGCCGTTGTGGAGAGGAAAAAATGAATACTTTTATATGGCGGGGAGCGCTTAAACATAGGAATTACCGGATTTTTTTCTTGGGCCAAGGGGTATCGCTGGTTGGTTCATGGATGCAGATTGTGTCAGTTGCCTGGCTTACTTACCGGCTTACTAACTCTGCGGTATTATTGGGATTCGTAGTCTTTGCCAGTCAATTTCCCTCTTTTCTGCTTTCATCTTTAGCCGGTGTGTTTGCTGACCGGATTAATCGCCGCCTGATCCTTCTTGTGACGCAGGCCTTGGCAATGCTGCAAGCATTGGTTCTTGCGTATCTTTCTTTTTCCGGCAAGATCACCATTCCTTATATTATTGGTTTAAGCATTTTTTTGGGCCTGGTTAATGCTTTTGATATGCCGGTGCGGCAGGCATTTGTGGCAGATTTAGTCAAAGACCTCCGGGATTTAAACCAGGCGATTGCTTTAAATTCCTTTCTTTTTAATGCCGCGCGTTTAGTTGGGCCTACTATTGCCGGAATTCTGATTGCTTTGGCAGGTGAAGGAGTTTGTTTCCTTGTAAATGGAATAAGTTTTATGGCAGTTTTAGTAGCGCTTTTTTATATTGACAGCAGCAATCATTTTTTAAAAAATAAAGAAATTCCTTTTGTTCGCCAGCTTCAGGAAGGGGTGGCCTATGCATTCGGGCATCCGCGCATCCGGGGCCTTCTTTTGCAGGTATGCGTGGTAAGTTTAACCGGGATGTCTTATACTATACTTATGCCGGTTTTTGCCCGCGATATTCTTTCCGGCGGAGCTAGTACGTTAGGTTTTCTTTTAGCCGCTGTAGGATTAGGCGCTTTAGTTGCTACGCTTAAATTTTCCCTTCGTAAAGGGAATTCTAATTTTGAACAAGTGATTCTAGAGTCGGCAATAATTTTTGGTTTGAGCATGGTTACACTTGCTTTTGTGCGCAATTTATTATTCTCTTTAGTATTACTTGCTTGTGTTGGATACGGGGTAATGGCTCAGACTGTATCTGCAAACAGCCTGATCCAGTCTTTAGTTGACGACGATAAGCGTGGCAGGGTAATGAGCCTTTATACTGCAGCTTTTATGGGGATTAATCCGTTGGGCAGCCTTCTAAACGGATGGCTTGCTTCGCGAATCGGAGTTTTATTTACTTTAGGTTTAAACGGAATCGTAGGCATTCTTGCTACTGGAGCACTTTCATGGTTGATATTCGGGAAAAAATTAACAAAACCCAACTTCAGATAGTTGAATCAACTGAAGGGCCGCTTTTAGTGGTAGCGGGCGCAGGCTCCGGGAAAACCCGCGTTATAGAATACCGCGTGCTTCATTTAATCCAGAAGGGGATCCCCGCGCATCAGATACTTTTATTGACTTTTACCCGGCGCGCAGCGCAGGAGATGCTTTTGAGGGCTTCGCGGCACGACCGTCGCTGCAGTGCGGTTGAAGGAGGGACGTTTCACTCTTTTTCTTACAAATTACTGCGTCAATACGGAAATCGCATCGGGCTGAAAGATTTTTCTATTCTGGATGAAGCAGATGCGCTTGATGCTGTGAATGTTTGCCTAAAAGAATCCGGGTATGCTGTAAGCGATAAAGATTTTCCGCGTAAGGATTATTTGCGAAAGATGTTTAGTATGCAGGTGAATAAGCGGATAAGCCTTGATAAGGTGCTAGAGGATGAATATCCGGATTTTGTTGATTATCAGAGCCAGATAGAGGAACTTGGTAAGCGCTATAAGAATTACAAAAAGAGTAAGCAATACCTTGATTACGATGATCTTTTAGCGGAAGCAATAAATTTGCTGACACAGGAAAAAGTTTTATGCAACCATATGGGTGAGCGTTACAATTATCTTATGGTAGATGAATATCAGGATACCAATCCTTTACAGGCAGAGCTTACTTTTCTTTTGGGTAAAACTCACTGCAATGTTATGGCAGTAGGAGATGACGCGCAAAGTATCTACGGATTCCGCGGTGCCAGCCATCGTAATATTATGGAATTTCCCCAAAAGTTTCCCGGGTGTAAAATCCTTAAACTGGAGGCAAATTATCGCAGCCATCAGAAAATTCTAGATGTGGCAAATGCAGTGCTTTTAAATATGCGCAATAAGTATTCTAAATGCTTAAAAGCTGTCCAGGCTCATATTGGCGAGGTGCCGCAGTTATTGATTTTTCGCGGTGACCGCAGTGAAGCAGAATGGATAACAGAAAAAATCCAAAGTTTAAAGCATCAGGGTTTTGATTACCAGAAGCAGGCGATTTTATTCAGGTCAGCTTATATTTCCATACCTTTACAGGCGCAGCTTAGCCGGATGGGGATACCTTTTCAGGTTTACGGAGGAATGAAGTTTTATGAAACCGCCCATGTCAAAGATCTGCTTGCGCACCTTAAGGTGATGGCAAATCCGGCGGATGATATTTCTTGGATGAGGATTTTTACTCTGCTTGATGGCGTAGGGCCAAAAACTGCCGGTAAGATCATCGCTGGTTTTAAACATCCAAAAGCTAAAGAAGTGACAGATATGATAAAAGATTTTTCCCAGGAGAAAAAAAAGATTGGCCAGCTTCTTTCCGGGGTGGCGGATTATTACTATCCGCTGCTTAAAGAAAAATTTGAGGATTGGCGTCAGCGTTCTTCTGATATTGATGCCCTGCTTGAGATAGCAGAAAATTATGATTCTCTTGTTGAATTCTTGGCGGATTTTGCTTTGGATCCCCCAGAAAAAGCTGTGAATCAAGACGCTAATAAAAAGCAAGAAACGCTTACGCTTTCTACAATTCATTCTGCCAAAGGTTTAGAATGGGATTGTGTGTTTGTGCTTGGGCTTATGGACGGAGTATTACCGGTTAGTTTTTCACTTTCAAATGATGAACGGATTGAGGAAGAAATGCGGCTTCTTTATGTTGCGATAACGCGCGCCAAGGTAAAACTGCATTTAGTTGCGCATTATGAAGGTTTTTCTTCCGGTACAAACCAGTTCCATAAAATTTCCCGTTTTTTAGATAGCCCTGCTGTTATGGCGCATCTGTCGCAAAAAGCAATTTTTGAATAATTTACCTTTTATGGAATTTATGCTAGAATAACCCCATGAGAAAGAAACTAATAAAAAAGATTAGACGAGTTACCAATAGCAATATTTCCGGATATAAAGAGCTCGATCGATTAAAGGATGAATTTATTTCCATTATTTCTCATGAGCTGCATACGCCGATGGCAGTTATCAGGGAAGGGGTAGCTTTAGTCGTTGAGGGCGCCGCAGGTACTATTAATGAAAGACAGCGCGAGATCCTGGCTACTGTTAAGAAAAATACCCTAAGGCTTTCAGCTGTAATTAATAATCTTCTGGATGTATCACGTTTGCATGCCAATAAATTTTACCTGCATAAATCAGAATTTGATCTGGTAGAATTATTAAAACAGACAGTAGATTCATTTAAGGATACTGTTGAGCAAAAAAAAATCATGCTTACTTTTTTACCTGCCTACTTCCCTATGATGGTGCATGCTGATAAGGAAAGATTAAACAGAGTTATAAATAATATCCTAGATAACGCTATAAAATTTACTGAAAAAGGGTATATTAAAATTATTTTAGAGAAAAATAAGAATCAGATTAAATGTATCATAGAAGATACCGGCATCGGGCTTCCCCAAAAAGCTTTGACTGAAATTTTTGGCAGGTTCCGTCAGTTCGGATTACGCCAGAAAAGCGGGGAAAAAGGGGTAGGCCTTGGCCTTTCTTTTGTAAAAGGGATTGTAGAGCTGCACGGAGGTAATGTCCGCGTAGAAAGCCGCCAAGGTAAAGGCACGCGTTTTATATTTACACTGCCGACCAAGAGTTAATTTAGGGACACTTCTTAGCAGGTAAATTATTTGCTAAGAAGTGTCCCTGATGTGGAGGATTATAGAATGTCTAAAAAAAAGATTCTTGTTGTCGATGACGAAGAGGATATAGCTTTTAACGTTAAATTAAGGCTGCAGGCAAATAATTATGATGTGATACTTGCTACTGACGGCCAGATGGGGTTTGAAAAAGCCCAAAAAGAAAATCCTGACCTGATGATCCTTGATCTGATGCTTCCGAAGATGGACGGTTATAAGGTCTGCGGGTTATTAAAACATGATTCGCGCTACTCTCATATACCGATTATTTTATTTTCTGCTAAGGCGCAGGAAAAAGATATGGAAATGGGTAAAGAAGCCGGAGCTGACGCGTACCTGACAAAACCATTTGATGCGCAACTGCTTTTAGCGAAAGTTAAAGAGCTGCTTAAAGAATAATTTATGAACAGAGAAATTATTGTAGTAGGGGATCGGGTTTTAATTGATCCGGATGTAAATAATGAACGCACTGATACCGGGTTATATCTTCCTCAAGGCGTTAAGGAGAAAGAAAAGATCCAGGGTGGAGCAATAGTCAAAACCGGGCCTGGGTATCCTGTGCCTGATCCTCAAGCGCTTGAGATTGAGCCTTGGCAGGCTCCCGAAGTAACCAGCCGTTATTTTCCGCTCCAGGCAAAAGAAGGTGATTTTTGCCTTTTTTTGCGTAGTACTGCTATTGAAATAGAATTTGAGCAGAAAAAATACCTCATTGTCCCGCATTCGGCAATTCTGGTATTAATCCGCGGCAAGATATCTCTTTAATCCAAAATAACTTCCAGTATATTATTAGAATTATTGCTTAAGGAGAGGAATTGTTTGCGGTTGATGATTATTTTCTTTGTCACCTGCAACCTGTCACCTGTAACCCCGATATTTTTTTCATTCAATCTAACCGATGAAAGGCAGTATTCAGAGAAATTTTTAAGTTTAGGGTTGCGGTAGATTACGCTTAGGGGTTTGTTTGCAAAAAAACTACTTATTCTTGCCTCTTTATTTTTATTAAATTCTTCTTTATTAAGTTTTGGCTCTAAAACAAGATTACCATATTCTCCTCTTAAGCCAAAAACCTGGGTAAGCACCGTAAAAAGGAGCCAACTAGCAGACCCGGTAAGAT
>CAKKSP010000041.1 GCA_919902045.1 Omnitrophica bacterium GWA2_41_15
AATTGTTTTCTTCTATAAAAGATTTGCCTTTTGATTCGCGGAAAACCGAATTGGTTGAGGGTAAGGGGTGCCAGGAATGCCGTTTTACCGGTTACCGCGGCCGTACGGGAATTTATGAGATATTGCCATTAAGTGACCAGCTTCGGGAGTTGATTATTACCCGCGCTTCAAGCCAGCAGATTAAACAACTCGCGCTTTCGCAAGGTATGCGCACGCTGCTTTATGACGGGTTACGTAAAGTCGGAATGGGACTTACTACGTTTGCAGAAGTCAAGCGCGTAACACAGCAGGATATAGTTTGATGCCGCGATACCGCTATAGCGCAAAAAGCTCAAGCCAAGAAACAGTGCAAGGCTTAATTGACGCTGAAACTACCCAAGACGCAATCTTGCAACTTACGCGCACAGGTTATTTTCCTTTAACTGTGGATGCGGCAGATTCTTCGCATTTAAATAATCGTCAAAGTATGCTTAAAACAAAAATAAGCAGGCGGGAACTGGCGTTATTTACCCGTCAGCTTTCAAGCCTTACTGAATCCGGTATCAATATTATCAACGGGCTTATTATGGTTGCTAAGCAGATGCCGAATAAAGGAATGCAGGCGCTGCTTGGCGAAATTATTGATAAGATCAAAGACGGTAGTTCCTTGGCAGAGAGCCTAAGTTTTTATCCTCAAGCTTTTCCGCGGCTTTATACGGCAATGATCCATTCCGGTGAATCAGGAGGAAAAATTGAACCTGTGCTCAGGGAGTTGTCGGATTATCTTGAAAAAGAGGAAGAGTTCAAGAATGCTGTCTGGGCAGCGCTAACTTATCCGTTATTTGTGCTTATTGCCGGAATAGCAAGTGTTACGGTATTGATCGGTTTTGTAGTGCCGAGACTGGCCAGTATGTTTACGGATATGGGGGAAAGTTTGCCATTTCCTACCCGGGTAGTTATTTCATTTTCGCAAGGGATAGGAAAATTTGGTATAATTGTTGCGGCATTATTTGTAGTAGTAATAATTTTATGGCAGAGGCTTCGCAGAACAAGCCGTGGAAGAGCTGTTATCGATACCCTGAAAATAAAAATTTTTCTGTCAGGGGAAGTTGTGCTAAAAACTGAAATCAGCCGCCTAATGCGCACATTGTCGTTGTTACTTTCAAGCGGAATGCCGATTACTCCCAGCCTTGAAATTGCCTCTTTAGTTACAGATAACGCTGCCATAAGTTTACATATGCAAAAAGTAAGAGAGCAGATTTCAAAAGGCGCAAATTTATCCGGTTCTTTAAAAGAAACGAAATTTTTCCCGGATCTGGTAATCAGTATTATTGCAGTAGGCGAAGAGACGGGCGCTCTTGATAAAGCGTTGCTTCGCGTGGCGTTAAATTATGAGCGGGATGTGGATGTTTTGCTAAAAACTGTGGTGCGTTTACTTGAGCCTTCGATAATCCTGATAATGGGGTTGGTGGTGAGTTTTATCGTTTTTTCGATGCTGCTTCCGATTTTTCAAATTAATATGCTGGTCAAATAAATTTATGAACAATCCTTATTTTATATTACAGTTCGCGCAGGATTCTTTAAAAGTGGTGCGAGTAAATAATAACGGCGATTTACAGGTAGAATCGCGCAGCTTGAATAAAGAGACTCTGAAGGAACAGCTGGCCGATTGTTTTAAAAAACTTAAATTTCATAATCATCCATGCGTAGTTGTGCTTGCGCGCAGTCAGGCAACATGCCGTTATCTTAAAATCCCCGGCACAAAAATTCAGGAAATAGAGCGCATGCTTACTATGCAGGCAGCGGTATTGTTGCCTTACCCACAGGATAAGCTGGTCTGTGGGTATCAAATTATCCAAACTGATAAAAGTAATTTCACGCATGCGGATTTAGTGATTGTGCATAAGGAACTGATTTTAAAAATTCTTGATCCGGTTTTAGAATTTAAACCGCGTAAGGTTTCAGTATTATTAAGCTCCTATGGTTTAGGTAATTTTGCGCGTTTTATAAAGCAAGAAAGCCAGAATCCTGTCATGCTTTCTGAATTTAACGATAATCAGGCTGAAGTAGCAATTGTGCAGAAAAATAAAATTCTTTTTGGCCGCTCTTTTCGGCTTGACCGCACGGCGCCTAGCTGGGAAAAGATTTTTTGCGAAGAGTTATTAAAAACAAAAGAAGCTTATCTTAAGGAAACTCAAGGCCTGCCTTTAGAAAAGCTCGTTCTTTTTTATCCGCAGGGGGCAGTTTTAGATAAAGAAAAATTTGCAAGCCTTTCGGGAATTTCCGTAGAAACTTTTGATTATACCGTCTCTTTAAAGTTGCCGGATGAATTTAAAAAAGATCCCGCATTTATTTTTAATGGATGGGCAGCGCTATTTGGTTTTAGCTTGGGCCTTCCTGAAAAATCTCTTAATTTGCTGCCTTTAGAGCTTAAAGAAAAACAAAAAAAACTAACCTCACTAAAAGATGCGGTTTTAATATTATCTTTTCTGTTCTTATCCTTTGTTTTGTGGGCGGTGATTTTAAATCGCGGCGTTCAGGCTAAGGGAGATTATCTTAAGAAGATCCAGGCGCGTATTGCAGAAACCGCAAAAGAAGCCATGCCGCTTGAGGAGATGGAAAAGAGGTTTGAGAATCTTAATCGGTATACTGATAAAAAAAGTGTCAGCCTTGAAATATTAGGCGCATTGGGGGATTTAATTCCGCAGGAGGTTTTTCTTTCTAATTTTATTTATGCCCAGGAGGAGATAAGTTTACGCGGCCAAGCTAAAATAATCAGTCAGGTTTTGGAGTTTGTAAAAGCGCTTGAAAAATCTTCCGTGTTTAAGGGGTATGAGATAAAAATAAAATTTGCCACACAAAGAGGCGCAGCTAAAAATGAGGCAATTGATTTTGAGATTTCCTGCCTCAAATCATAAAAAAAGATGAAGATTCTAAGCCTAAGAGAAAAACGGATTCTTTGGGTGGTAGTAGGTTTATTGGCAGTCGGCCTTCCGGCGCAGATATTAGTTTTTCCGCTTCTTGAAAGCCACCGCGATCTTGATAAAAAAATCCTTGCTGCTCAAATTAAAGCGAATAAATATGAACGCCTGATACAGCGTAAAGATGCCTTGCAAAAGAAATACCAGGCGATTTCCTTTGTTTTAAAAAATTCATCCGGAGCCCAGGAAACAATTGTTGAGGGCTTAAGTGAGCTTGAGTCATTGGCAAGAGAAAGCGGGATTAGAATTTTAGATATCCGTCCGCAACTTTTAAAAAAAGACAGCTCTATTAAAGAGACGGGGATTGAGCTTAAGGCCGCAGCTAATATGGAAGGTTTTATCCGTTTTATCTATAAAGTCGAGCGCTCGCTCACTTTATTTAAAATAAAGAAAATCCAACTTACCACCAAACCCGGCTCGCCCATGCTTGAAGGCTCCTTTAGTATCGCCCGCCTCGCGCTTTAAATAGATTAGAATAAATTAGGGACAGACACCTATTTTTTTGAAAAGAACTCAAAAATAGAAAATTGTAAAATAGAAAATAGGTGTCTGTCCCTAATTTAACATCACCATACCAAATACCAATCAGTAAGCGCTCACCAATTTTTTTAAAAAAAATCTTGACAAGTTTCGGGATTTGTTTATAATTGGCACTCTGCGGGTGAGAGTGCTAAGATACAACCTATTTAAGGAGGTGTGGGGAATGAAGATTCAACCATTAGGTGACAGAGTAGTAGTAAAACCCTTGGAACCAGAGAGCAAGACCAAGGGCGGGATTGTTTTACCTGATACGGTTAAAGAAAAGCCTCAAGAGGGTGAAGTCATTGCCGTAGGTAAAGGTAAGGTTCTTGATAGCGGCGCCATTCAAGCTCTTGAAGTTAAAGCAGGCGATCGCGTGCTTTACGGAAAATATTCCGGGTCAGAAATTACTACCAAAGACGGCCAGGAACTGTTGATTATGCGCGAGGAAGATATTTTAGCGGTGATGAAATAATTAAGAAAGGAAAAAATTATGGCAAAGCAGCTGATTTATGGTGATGATGCCCGTCGTAAGATTTTAGCTGGAGTTGAAAAGCTTGCGGCAGCGGTAAAGGTAACCTTGGGGCCTAAAGGCCGTAATGTGGTTATCGATAAGAAATTCGGTTCACCCACAATCACTAAAGACGGGGTAACCGTAGCAAAAGAAGTAGAGCTCGAAGATGCTTATGAAAATTTAGGCGCGCAGTTAGTTAAGGAAGTCGCAGAAAAAACTTCAGATATCGCAGGAGACGGAACCACAACCGCCACAGTTTTAGCAGAAGCAATCTATCGCGAAGGTTTAAAGAACGTTACTGCCGGTGCAAATCCCATGGCTTTAAAGCGCGGGATTGAGAAAGCAGTTGAGAAAGTAATCGAAGAGTTGAAGAAACTTTCTACTCCAATTAAAGATAAGAAAGAAGTTGCACAGGTTGCTACAATCGCAGCCAACTGTGATAGGACTATCGGTGACTTAATTGCCGAAGCAATGGATAAAGTAGGAAAAGACGGAGTAATTACCGTTGAAGAAGCAAAATCCATAGTTACTACCTTGGAAGTAGTAGAAGGTATGCAGTTTGACCAAGGATATCTTTCTCCTTACTTTTCTACTGATGCCGAGAGAATGGAATGCCTTCTTGAAGAACCGTATATTTTAATTTTTGAAAAGAAGATTTCCGCGTTAAAGGACCTTTTGCCTTTACTTGAAAAGGTTGCCCGCACCGGAAAACCTCTTCTTATAATTGCCGAAGAAGTAGAAGGCGAGGCATTGGCAACTTTAGTTGTCAATAAACTTCGTGGTACCCTTACAGTTTGCGCAGTAAAAGCTCCTGGTTATGGCGATCGTCGTAAAGCAATGCTTGAGGATATCGCAACAATTACCGGTGGCAAGGCTGTTACCGAAGATCTTGGAATTAAACTTGAAAATGTGGATCTTGAGGATTTAGGCCGCGCAAAAAGAGTAAAGATTGACAAAGAAAATACTACTATCGTTGAAGGCGCAGGAAAATCTGCTGCCATTAACGGAAGAGTAGCACAGCTGCGTAAGCAGATTGAAGATAATGATTCTGATTATGACCGCGAGAAGCTCCAGGAAAGATTAGCTAAGCTTGCCGGTGGAGTAGCAGTAATTAACGTCGGAGCAAGTACTGAAACTGAAATGAAAGAAAAGAAAGCCCGCGTTGAAGATGCTTTGCATGCTACCCGCGCAGCAGTAGAAGAAGGTATTATTCCTGGCGGCGGAGTAGGATTAGTCCGCGCGATTCCTGCCCTTGATAAACTTAAGCTTGAAGGGGATGAGAAGATCGGCGTAGAAATTATAAAGCGTGCGCTTGAGGAGCCTATTCGCCAGATCGCGCAAAATGCCGGTTTGGAAGGTTCTATTATCGTGCATCGCGTAAAGACAGAGAAGACCAATGTTGGTTATGACGTTAATCAGGATAGTTTTGTGGATATGATTGACGCTGGTGTAATTGATCCGACAAAGGTTACTCGCTCTGCATTGCAGAATGCAGCAAGCATTGCTTCCTTAATGCTTACTACCGAAACCCTGATTGCGGATAAGCCTGAAAAAGAAGACAAGATGGGTGGAATGCCTCCAGGCGGCATGGGTGGTATGGGTGGCATGGGAGGAATGGGCGGATATTAAAACAGAGTGAAGAGTTAAGAATTAATAGAAACTAGGGGACGCTTCTGGGGTTTTGAAGAAAAAACTACCGAAGCGTCCCCTAGTTTTTTATCTTGCAAATATAAAATCTTTACGATAGAATAACAAACATTATGAGCTCCACGTATACCATAGGGATAGATTTAGGTGGAACAAATCTCAAAATTGCTTTGGTTGAGGCGTCTAACCGTATTAAAGACAAGCAGGTATATGATACGCGTTCCTACCGAAATAAGGAAAGTTTAATCAACGCGATTACAACTGCCTGTCAAAATATCATCGCCAAAAATAAACTTAATAAAAATCAAATTTCTGCCATAGGTCTGGGCCTTCCCGGCCCAATTAATTCAAAAAAAGGTTTAGTCCATTTTTTCCCGAATATTCCCGGATGGAAAGAAGTTTATTTAGGAAAGATTCTTAAAACGCGTTTAAAGAACGACATCTATTTAGATAATGATGCTAACCTTATGGCGCTTGCTGAACAGCGAGAAGGTGCTGCTAAGGGTTTTGCTAATGCTGTTTGCCTGACTTTGGGGACAGGAGTTGGCGGAGGACTGATTTTAGAGGGCAAACTTTTTAGAGGAACTGATTTTGCCGCAGGTGAAATTGGACATATTCCGTTAGGTATTAGTGGAGAGCAATGTAATTGTGGAGGCCGTGCCTGTCTTGAAAGATATATCGGCAATAACCGTCTTCTTGAAAAAGCAAAGAAATCTTTCGGCAAAAATATCAGCCTTGAAGAATTAAGCCAGTTATCTATAAAAAGAAATAAAAAAGCAATTGCCTTTTGGCAGGAAACAGGTGTTTATTTAGGAGTAGTTTTATCCGGAGTTGTTAATCTTCTAAATCCTGGTATTATAGTGCTTGGCGGCGGAGTGGCAAATGCTGGGAAAATATTATTTGATTCAGTAAAAAATACTATTCGTCAACGCGCCATGCCTGTTCAATCAGAGAATCTGCGGGTTGTAAAAGCGAAATTAGGCAGAGACGCCGGAATGATTGGCGCAGGGATTTTAGCCAGAGAGAAAGGCAAGGTTTAGTATGAAGATATTTATAGATAGCGCTAATATAAAAGAGATCAAAGAAGCGGTTAGCCTCGGGGTAGTAGACGGTGTAACTACTAATCCTACTCTTGTAGCCAAAGAATCGAGGCCGGCTAAACAACTATTAGAAGAGATTTGCGCGCTCCTGCCAGGGCCGGTAAGCGCAGAAGTTATCAGTCTTGAGTCTAGTGGTATGGTAGCTGAAGCCAGAGAGCTTTCGCGTATTGCTAAGAATATTGTGGTCAAGGTTCCTTTGATCAAAGAAGGTTTAAAGGCTGCCGCGATATTAGCTAAAGAGAATATAAAAACAAATGTAACTTTATGTTTTTCCGCAAACCAGGCTTTGCTTGCTGCTAAGGCAGGGGCAGATTATGTTTCTCCGTTTATCGGCAGGCTTGACGATATCAGTCAGGAAGGTATGGCATTAATTCGCGACATCCGTCAGATTTTTTTAAATTACAAATTTAAAACCCAGATCATCGTTGCTTCTATACGTAATCCCGTGCATGTCCTGGAAGCTGCTAAAATCGGAGCTGATATTGCCACTATTCCTTTTTCAGTTATCGAACAGTTAATCAAGCATCCGCTTACTGACATCGGAGTGCAGAGGTTTATAGAGGATTATAAAAAGATACCAAAGTAAATATGAAAGAGCTTCTTTTAACGCAGATTAACGCAAATCAAACGCAGATAAACGCAGATTTTCAAAGTAAATATCTGCGACCATCTGCGTGCAATCTGCGGGAATCTGCGTTAAAATTTTTAATTTTTGTATTTGTTTTATATTCCTTTCCTTGCAACTGCGCAGCACAGGAGAAAATGGAAGCTCCGGTAACCGTAAACGGAGATACGGTTGAGTATGACGCAAGCGGCAAAGACGTCGTTGCGATAGGGAATGTCAGTGTCCAATATAAAGGCTCAAAGCTTACCTGTGACAAATTAACCGTTAATACTACTACTAAAGATAGCCAGGCAGAGGGGCATGTAAGGATAGAGGATGCTAAGGGTGTGATGGAAGGAGAGCGTGGGAAATATAATTTTAACGCTAAATCCGGATCAGTTGAAAATGCTGAATTTCGTTCATCTCCTTACTTTGGCAAAGCCAAAAACGTACAAAAAATAAGCGATGCTGAATTTATCGCAAATAGAGGTTATTTTACCAGTTGCGATTACCAGAAGCCTCATTATCGCATTAAGGCAAAAACTATTGATTTTTTCCAGGAAGATAAAGTTATAACAAAGAACGCTGTTTTTTATGTTCAGGACTTGCCGCTTGCTTATTTAAAAAAATATTCCCATAGTTTAAAAGAGCCGATGATGCATGTGCAGTTTATGCCAGGAAAGAGCAAAGATTGGGGCGCATTTCTATTAAGTGCCTGGCGTTATCAAGTTACCGATCATGTGCAAGGCAGGATTTATGCTGATTACCGTGAAAAACTAGGGTCAGCCGAAGGTTTTGGCGCAAATTATGATACGGATAATTTTGGCCGCGGTGATTTCAAATTTTATTATACCCAAGAGCGCCCGAAGAATTTTAATGAAGGAGATCCTGCGGAGTTTGAGCGTTACTTGGTGCGTTCGCGCCATAAGTGGGATATTGACGAGCGTACTAATTTAGTAAGTGAATATTATAAGATTACCGATTCAAAACGCGTTATTTACGGAGGCGAATACAGTATTCTAAAAGATTATTTTTATCGCGAATACGAAAAAGATACCCAACCGTCTAGCTATGCTTTATATCATCACGCTTTTGATTATAGCGGGATAGATGTGATGGTACAAAAGCGAGTTAATAGGTGGTATTCCTCTTATACCGAGAAATTGCCTGAAATAAAATACAATCTTTCTTCTGTACAAGTTGGAGAAACCCCGTTTTATTTTGAGCATAATTCTTCTCTTGCGAATTTAAATCAAAAAAATGCAGTGCATTCTTCTCCTGAAGGAGTAAATTTGACCCGATTTGATACCACGAATAAAATATCACTTCCTACTAAGGTGTCATTTCTGCAGTTTAGGCCTTTTGCCGGGACCCAAGAAACTTTTTATGATAAAGGTGCAGACGGAGAATCGATTGCGCCTCGGACAATGTTTTTAGCCGGAGCAGATGTGAGTACGAAGTTTTACCGGGTATTTAATCTCAAGTCGGAATTTTTAAAGATGCAGTTTAATGGTTTACGCCATGTTATTACGCCTACAATCGGTTATACTTATCAGCATGATCCGACTGTTTCCTCAAACCATATCCGGCAAATTGATGGTATTGATTCTTTAAGCCGCTCAAATAGTGCCTCTTTGGGGCTTTCTAACAAATTACAAACCAAGCGTGATAATAAGAGTGTTGATTTTGCGGATTTTAATATTACTAATGCCTATACTTTTAAGACAGAAGGTAATAACGGCGGCAATTTAGGAAATTTCCTTTTTGACCTGACAGTTTTGCCATATTCATGGATGCGTTTTGATACCGATGCTACCTATGATCATCGCAACGATTATTTTACCAATGCCAATTATGATGTTAACTTTAACTTAGCTTCTAACAAGACTATTGGATTAGGTCAGCGTTATCAGAGAAAAGGCGGTAATGAAATTACCAATAGTTTTGACTGGCGTTTTACTCCGAAATGGCGTTTGGCGCTTTATCAACGCAGAAATATCGGGCATGACCCTTCGGTAAAAAAAGGTTTACGCGAGCAGGAGTATACGATCTCCCGCGACTTACATTGCTGGCAGATGGATTTTAGTTATAATGTTAAGCGGGGAGAGGGAGAAACAATTTGGTTAATCTTTCGTTTAAAAGCGTTTCCGGAAATGGAATTTGTGCTTGATCAATCATACCATGGCCCAAAAGCAGGGTCGCAATCGAATTCGTAAAAGAGGAAATTAATGAAAATTTCAATTGTCGGTTCAGGTTATGTCGGCTTAGTTAGCGGCGCCTGTTTTGCGCAACTCGGAAATAAAGTTATTTGTGTAGATAATAATAAAAAAAAGGTAGCTGCGCTTAAAAAGGGGCATATACCGATATATGAGCCAGGCCTTAGTGAACTGATAAAAAGCAATGTTTTAAAAAAACGGCTGCACTTTACTGACAGTATCCGCGAAGGTGTAGAAAATTCCGAAATAATTTTTATCGCCGTAGGTACTCCGCCTTCTGAAAACGGCGAAGCAGACCTTACCGGAATTGAAAATGTAGCTGCTAATATCGCTAAAAATATGAAGAGTTACCGTTTAATAGTAGAAAAATCTACTGTTCCTGTTGAGACCGGCGAGTGGGTAAAACATACGATCAAATCATATATAAAAAAAGATGTTAAATTTGATGTGGCTTCAAACCCGGAATTTTTGCGCGAAGGCCAGGCAATTGACGATTTTATGCATCCGGATCGGATTGTTGTGGGGCTGGAGTCTCAAACCGCACGCCAGAAGATGGAGCTGTTGTATAAGCCGCTTAATGCCCCGATTGTTTTTACCGACATAAAATCCGCGGAATTAATTAAGCATGCCTCAAATTCTTTTCTCGCCACGAAGATTTCATTTATTAACGCGGTTTCCTGTATTTGCGATAAAGTCGGGGCTGATGTTACAGAAGTTGCAAGAGGGATGGGTTTAGATAAGAGGATCGGCCCGGGTTTTTTAAGCGCAGGGATCGGTTACGGAGGATCATGTTTTCCTAAAGATTTAGAGGCTTTTGTTAAAATCTCTGAAAAATTAGGTTATAATTTTAAATTGCTTAAAGCCGTAAAAGAAATAAATGAAAACCAAAAAGATGAGTTTGTGCAAAAAATAAAGAACTCGCTCTGGATAATCAAGGATAAAAATATCGGAGTCCTGGGTATTTCTTTTAAGCCTGATACCGATGATATCCGCAGTGCTCCTGCCATAGATATCATTAAATCGCTGGAGGCTGAAGGGGCAAAAGTAAAAGTCTACGACCCTCAAGCAATGGATAAAACTAAGGGTATATTTAAGACTGTTAATTATTGTAAGGATCCTTATGCTGTGTGTAAAGGGGCGGAGTGTTTGTTGATTCTTACAGAATGGGATGAATTTAAAGAGCTGGATTTTTTAAAGATAAAAAAATTAATGCGACGCCCGATAATTATTGATGGCCGTAATATTTATGATTCAAGGCGGCTGGAAAAAATAGGTTTTACTTATATCAGTGTTGGAAGAGGCGGCCTTTTAAGGAAATAATTATGAAATTTACTTTACAAGAATTTGAGAAAAAAATTAGAAATAAGGAGATTACGATTGCAGTTGTAGGTTTAGGCTATGTCGGCCTCCCGCTTGCGGTCGAGTTTGCCCGTAAAGGTATTGATGTTTTAGGTATTGAAATAGATAAGGGCCGTATTGAAAAAATAAAGAAAGAAGAATCTTATATTACAGATATCAGCACTCAGGAGTTAAAAGAAGTAATCCGCAGTGGAAAATTTCATGCTGAATCCGATTTTATCGCGTTAAAAAAGGCTCAAGTTATAATCATCTGCGTGCCTACCCCGTTAAAGAAAAAATATACCCCGGATATTTCATTTATTAAAAGCGCTGTAAAAGAGATTTCAAAGCATATGGCTAAGGGGGCTCTTGTAATCTTAGAAAGTACCACTTTTCCGGGCACGACCAATGAAGTTATCCTGCCGCTTTTAGAAACTAAAGGTAGAATTCACGGAGAGGATTTTTATTTAAGTTTTTCACCTGAACGTATTGATCCAGGTAATGCAGCGTTTCCGGTAAATAAAATTCCTAAAGTTGTCGGCGGGATAAACGCAGATGCAACAGAGCGCTCGCGGTTAGTTTATAGTATAATTATTGATAAAGTAATTCCTGTTTCTTCTTCAAGAGTAGCTGAAACCGTCAAGCTTCTTGAGAATACCTTTCGCATCGTAAATATCGGCCTGATCGATGAGATTGCGATGATGGCGCATAAGATGAAAGTGGATATCTGGGAGATTGTGGAAGCTGCTAAAACTAAACCTTTTGGTTTTATGCCATTTTACCCGGGGCCTGGAGTAGGCGGGCATTGTATACCTAAAGATCCGTTATATTTATTTTGGAAAGCCAAGAAATTCGGTTTTCATTCCCGCTTTATTAAGTTAGCCTCTGATATCATTACGCATATGCCAGGATATGTGGTAGATCGCGTCAAAGAGCTTTTAGCCGAAAGAAAAACTGATCTGGTAAAATCTAGAGTTCTTGTAATGGGGGTAACTTATAAAAAAGATATTATGGATTTGCGCCAATCTCCACCGTTAGATATAATAAAAATATTACAGGATAAAAAAGTCAACGTTTCCTATTATGACCCGATTATACCGTATTTAAAATTTAGCGGTATAAATTTAAAATCTGTTTCTTTGAACGCGGAAACTTTAAAAAAATTTGATTGTGTAGTTATTGCCACGGATCATAGTTCGGTTGATTATGAGCTTTTACGCAAACATTCTAAGCTTATTTTTGATACGCGTAATGTGTATAAGAATGTTAAGGATTCTAAAGTAACCAAGTTATAAATTAGTGACATTTTTTAACGTTAGGGACATCTCTTAACAAGTAATTTGCCTGTCAAGAGATGTCCCTAAAGTAAAAGTGTCCCTAAAAAGAGAGGGAAAATATGATCGACAAAGAATTGCTTGAAATTTTGGCCTGTCCTGCCTGTAAAGGCGATGTTGAGCTTAAAAATGATTTAATAGCCTGCAAAAAATGCGGGAAGAAATACCCTGTTCGTGATGGAATCCCGGTAATGCTAATTGATGAAGCAAAGGATTAGAAGCGTGAGCACAAGAATTTTAGTTATTCATGGCCCAAATCTGAATTTGTTAGGTACGAGAGAGCCGGGTATTTATGGGAAAACCACTCTTAAGCAGATAAATTTGGAATTAAAAAAAATCGCCAAAAATCGCAAGGTGATTTTGGTTATAAAGCAATCAAACCATGAAGGAGAGATTGTTGATTTTATCACTAAAACAAAGCTAAAATATCAAGGTTTACTGATTAATCCTGCTGCCTATACCCATACAAGTGTAGCTATACGGGATGCTATTTCTGCTAGTAATATTCCTGCAGTGGAAGTACACCTTTCAAACATCTATAGCCGTGAAGATTTCCGGCATACTTCTCTAATAAGCCCGGTAGCAAAAGGAACAGTCCTTGGCTTTGGAGTAAAAAGTTATTTTTTAGGCCTTGAAGCGCTTATAGATCTAATTTCTAAATGAACCGGTTATCCGGGCTTTATAAATTACTTGATAACTCCTGCCTTGACGGACTGCTTTTAAGTAATCCTGCCAATATCAGCTATCTTTGTTGTTTTAGAAGCCGTGATGCGTATTTATTGGTTTCAAGAAAAGGTAATATTTATATCTCTGATTTTCGCTACCGACAGGAAGCCAAAGAATTTTTAGCCAAAGATTTTAGTTTTCGTGAAGTAAATGGCTCGGTATTTAAAATCATAGCTCAGGAAATATCCGCTTTGAAGTTAGACAAAGTTGGTTTTGAGGAGCGAAATTTGCCTTTTGCAGAACATAAGAAAATCTGCGAGGATTTAGGCAGAAGTGCTGAGTTAATTCCAACGCATAACTTGGTAGAAAGCCTTAGGCAGATTAAAGATAAGGATGAGCTGGCTAAAATTCGTAAAGCAACGCAGATAGCTTCCGATACTTTGAGGTACCTGCCTAAAATACTTAAGCCAGGGATACGAGAGCTTGAGGTGGCTGCGGAAATTGAGCGTTTTATTCGTTATAAAGGAGCGTATGCGGCATCTTTTGACACTATTGTTGCTTCTGGAGCGAATTCCGCATTTCCCCATTATTTAAGCGGTAAGCGTAAGCTGGTGGAGGATGAACCTGTTCTGATAGATATGGGAGTGGATTACCAGGGTTATAAATCCGACTTGACAAGGGTATTCTTTTTAGGTAAAATACCGGTTCTTGCGCGTAAGATTTATAATATAGTCAAGCAGGCGCAGGAGATGGCGATAAAAATGATTAAGCCCGGAGTTGAGATTCGCCGGGTAGACGAAGCTAGCCGCCAATATATAAGTAAAAGAGGATTTGGCTCTTTTTTTGGCCATAGTCTTGGTCATGGTTTAGGCCTTGAGGTGCACGAAGGCCCTAGTGTTTCAGGTAATGTTAAGGAAAAGTTAAAATCAGGGATGGTTTTTACCATTGAACCGGCAATTTACATCCCCAATAAATTTGGGATTAGATTAGAGGATATGGTGTTAGTTACCCCTAAAGGAGCGGAGGTTTTAAGTGGCACTCTCAATAAATGAAATAAAAAACGGGGTTACGATCTATGTTGAAGGTATAGTTTGGCAGTGTACTGACGCCCAGCATGTCAAGCCCGGTAAGGGAGCGGCATTTGTCAGGGCAAAATTACGCAACATGAAGACTAATAATATTCAGGAAATGACCTTTCGCGGTGAAGAAAAGATAGAAGAAGCTTATGTCGAAGAAAAAAAGATGCAATATCAGTATAATTCCGGAAATATGTATCATTTTATGGATCAGGAAAATTACGATGAGGTAGCTATTCCGGAAGAAGTTCTTTCGGACAAGAAAAAATTTCTTAAGGATAATGCTGAGGTAGCTGCTTATTTTTATAAAGAAGATGTATTGAGCGTTAGTTTACCTAATTTTATTGAATTTGAAATTACGCATACCGAGCCGGGGATTAAGGGAGATACCGCTAAAAGCGGCACAAAACCAGCGGAGATAGAAACCGGAGCATCAATACAAGTCCCGTTATTCATCAATGTGGGGGACAGGATTAAAATAGATACTCGTAGCGGTACTTATGTGGAGAGAGTGGCGAAGTAAAGTTATCTATTTGAGCACCCGGCGCAAGCGGAATGTGCGCCGGTGTTGTCTAACTGACAAAGGAAAATTATGAATCTTAAAGAAATCAAGGAAATGATCAATCTGATGAATGAGAATAGCCTTGTTGAGCTTGAGATTGAAAAAGATGGCAGTACCATCCGCTTGAAGAAGGCTAATTCTGAACAGGCAACTCCGATAATTTATGAACACAAGCAGCAGGTAATGCCTAATTCACCTATGCCTCTGGATGCAGGGCAAACTTCGGCAGCTAAACCTATACCCAAAGGGATTGAAATTAAGGCGCCGATGGTTGGAACTTTTTATCGTGCTCCATCACCGGATTCTCCTCCGTATATAGATGTAGGCCAGATTGTTGAGCCCGGCCAGGTGATTTGTATTATTGAAGCAATGAAACTGATGAATGAAATAAAATCAGAGATAAAAGGTAAGGTACTTGAGGTGTTATCAGAAAACACCGAGCCTGTTGAATTTGGACAGTCGTTATTTTTAATCGAACCGCTGTAAATTATAAATTATCCGCACATGTTCTCGAAGATCCTGATCGCTAACCGCGGGGAAATAGCCCTGCGAATAATTCGTGCCTGCAAAGATATGAATATTCGCACAGTTGCGGTATATTCAGAGGCTGATCGAAATAGCCTGCATGTGCGTTTTGCCGATGAAGCGGTTTGTATTGGCCAGGCAAAAAGTAGCTTAAGTTATTTAAATATTCCTGCCATTATCAGCGCAGCAGAAATTACCGATGTAGAAGCGATCCATCCCGGATATGGCTTTTTAGCAGAAAATCCTCATTTTGCCGAAATTTGTGAATCCTGTCATATTACTTTTATTGGGCCTACTGCAGATAATATGCGAATGATGGGCGATAAAATGGCTGCCCGCGCCAGTATGTTAAAGGCAGGCCTACCTATAGTTTCCGGAAGCACCGGTGCTATTAAAACCAAAGAAGAAGCAATTAAGATTGCCAAAAAGATCGGTTATCCTGTGATTATTAAAGCTGCAGCAGGTGGCGGCGGAAAAGGGATGCGTATCTCACATAATGATATAAGCCTGGCAAGTAATCTTATAGTAGCACAGCAGGAAGCAGAAGCTAATTTTGGTAATCCTGAAGTATATATTGAAAAATATATCGAGAAACCCCGCCATATTGAGATTCAGCTTCTTGGAGATAAATATGGGCATATTGTTTATCTTGGCGAGCGTGATTGTAGTATTCAGCGCCGCCATCAAAAATTACTTGAAGAATCTCCTTCTCCTGCCTTGGATGTAAAACTACGTAAAAAAATCGGTGAGCTTGCGGCAAAAGGGGCAAAATCAGTTAACTATGTTAATGCCGGAACAATGGAATTCCTCCTTGATTCAAAAAATAATTTTTACTTTATGGAGATGAATACCCGCATTCAGGTAGAGCATCCGGTTACAGAGATGGTAACAGGTATTGACCTGATTAAAGAGCAGATCCGTATCGCAAGCGGTGAAAAAATTAAATTTCAACAAGATCAAATTCAGGTTCGCGGAGCAGCTATTGAATGCCGGATCAATGCCGAAGATCCTGATAATAACTTTATGCCTTCACCCGGTAAAATTGAATCTTTGGCTCTTCCGGGCGGGCCTGGCGTGCGCCTTGATACGCATATTTATCAGGGGTATGAAATTCCTCCTTTTTATGATTCACTGATAGCTAAAGTCATTACTTTTGGCAAAACCCGCGAAGAGGCAATAAAAATTATGCGCAGGGCGCTAAGCGAGTTCTATATTTTCCCAATTAAGACTACGATACCATTTCATCTGGCCTTGCTTGAGAATCCGTTATTTTTGAAAGGCGATATCTCTACGCACTTTGCAGAAGATATGCTTAAGAAACAAAAGGTAGAATGATAAAGATACATAATAATGTTATTTCTTCGATTGCTTCCATAGCTGCGCAGGAAATTGAAGGCGTGCACAAAGTAGGAAGTAATTGTAAAGGAGATTATTTAGGCAGGATTATCGGCAGGACTTTCCCCTGTATCAAGGTGGAGATTGATAAAAACGAAGAAGTATTTGTCGAGATACCTTTAGTAATCAAATATGGATTTAATATACCGGAAATTGCTGCTAAGGTTCAGGAAAATGTGCGCCAGGCGCTTGAGAAGATGACAAATTTAAACATAAAAGATATCAGCATAAACGTGCAGGGGATAGAGAGGGGGTAGAAATGCGTATTTTTACTGTCTTAGGGATTGTTTTTTACGCAACAGTTTTGATACTTATTGGTATCGGCCTGATCACCCTTGCGATTATTTTTTCTTTTGATACTACGGTTATTCAACCTGCGGATCTGGCAAACTCTCTTAATTATTTTCATACGAGTTTAAGCAGCCGTTTGATTTTAGGGCTTTCCGGGCTTCTCTTGATTTTAATTAGTTTTTCTTTTGCTCAATTGATCCTCGGCCGTTTTCAGAGAGAGAAAACTATTGCATTTAATACCCCGTCAGGGCCGGTTATGGTTGCTTTGACCGCTGTAGAAGATCTTATCCGGCGTTTAACCAACCTTCTTCCTGAAATAAAAGAACTGCGGCCGGATGTAAGGGCAACTAAGAAGGGAATTGAAGTAGATTTGCGTGTAGTTTTACGTTCCGAAGCTAATATCCCGGAGATCACTAGTAGATTACAGGAAATAACTAAATCTAAAATCCAGGATGTTTTGGGTGTTGAGGGAGAAGTTTTAATTAATATCCATATCGTAAAGATCGTTACTACTGAAGAAAAGGATAAAAATAAGAAAACGCCGGATAAAGAAGAAACGGTTTTGCCGTTCGGCGGGTATACGAGAGTTTAAATTAAAAGGGAGAATAAAAAATGTCAGAAGCAAAAAAAATTGGATTATTAACTGGTGGAGGGGATTGTCCGGGTTTAAATCCGGTAATTCGCGCGGTAGTACGTAAAGGTATAAATTCCGGATTTGAAATTATCGGTTTTAAAAATGGCTGGAAAGGCCTGATTGAGGGGAATGCCTCAGCTTTAAATTTTGAAAGTATCGCCGGAATACTCCCTAAGGGAGGAACGATTCTAGGTACAAGCCGCACCAATCCTTACAAGAAAGAAGGCGGATTAGAAAGCGTAAAGGCAAATTTTAAAAAATTTGATTTGCATGCCCTTATTGCCGTTGGTGGTGAAGATACATTAGGGGTAGCTTCAAAGCTGATAAAAGACGGGATTACTAATGTTGTTGGTGTGCCTAAAACTATTGATAATGATCTTTCTTGCACTGATTATACTTTTGGCTTTGATACTACGATTAATATTGCTATGGAATGTATTGATCGTTTGCATACCACAGCCGAGAGCCATAATCGTATAATGGTAGTTGAAGTTATGGGCCGTCATGCCGGATGGATCGCGGTTGAGGCAGGTTTAGCTGGCGGAGCGGATGTGATCCTTATTCCGGAAGTTCCCATTGATATAGACGAAGTATGTGCTTTAATAAATCGCCGTCATAGTAGAGGTAAGACTTTTAGTATCGTAGTAGTTGCCGAAGGAGCTGAATTTAAAAAAGGAATGATGGTTACTCGGGAAGAAAAGCTTGATGAATTCGGGCATGTGCGTTTAGGCGGAATCGGCGAAATCTTAGGTAAAGAAATTGAAAAGAGAACCGGGTATGAAACGCGGGTGAGTGTTTTGGGCCATATTCAGCGTGGAGGATCTCCTTCGGCATTTGACCGGGTGTTAGGGATTCGTTTCGGAGTAAAAGCAGTAGAATTAGTTATAGCTAAAAAGTTCGGGCGCATGGTTGCGCTTGCCGGAAATAAAATCGTAGACGTGTCTTTGGAAGATGCCGTTAAAGCTTTAAAAACTGTAGATATGGAACTTTATGGTATTGCCAAAGAATTCTTCGGGTAAATCATATGCGTGAACGAGTAAAAGAAATAATTCTTGAGAGCATTCAGGTAAAAGAAGAGCTTCTGCGCAATAAAGGTGTGGATGTAATATTAGATATTACCAATATGGCTATAGACTGCCTTAAAAAAGGCGGCAAGTTAATTGTTTTTGGTAATGGAGGGTCTGCAAGTGATAGCCAGCATATTGTGGCTGAACTTGTCGGCCGTTTTAAAAAAGAGCGCCCGGCATTACCTGCGATTGCGCTTACTACCAACAGTTCAATAATTACAGCGCTTGCAAACGATTATTCATATGAGATTGTTTTTTCCCGTCAGGTTGAAGCTTTAGGGCAGAAAAATGATCTAGTTTTAGGTATTTCAACCAGCGGAAAAGCAAAAAATGTGGTTAGTGCTTTTAAGCAGGCAAAAAAAATGGGGATTAAAACCGTGCTTTTTACCGGCGGTGACGGTGGCGAGGCTGCTAAAACCGCTGACCTGGTGTTTACTGCTCCGTCAACTATTACAGCGCGTATCCAGGAAACACATATTACAGTCGCACATATTATATGCGAGCTCATCGAAGAAGCCTTTGTTTAGATAAAAAGATAAAAACGTCTGTTGTTTTACTTTCTATTTTAAGAAAATTGCGCGTAGAAGGTAAAAAGATAGTTTTTACTAACGGATGTTTTGATATCCTGCATTACGGCCATGTAAAATATCTTCAGGATGCCCGTAATAAAGGAGACATTTTGATTGTGGGCTTAAATCGCGATATATCAGTACGCCGGATTAAAGGTAAAGATAGGCCGATTAATAATGAATTAGACCGGGCAGGAGTGTTAGCGGGGCTTGAAAGCGTAGATTTTATAGTTTTTTTCTCAGAAGATAATCCCCTCAAGCTTATCCGTTTGCTTAAGCCCGACTTGTTAATAAAAGGCGCTGATTGGAAAGATAAAGAAATTATCGGCGCAAATGAAGTTTATGGATACGGAGGAAAAGTAGAAACTATTCCTCTTGCTTACGGCCGATCTACCTCAAACCTGATTAAAAAAATTGTCCGCTTATACAAAAGATAAGGCTATTTTGCGCATTATTGATGCAAATGCCAACCGCTTAAAAGAAGGTTTGCGCGTTTGCGAAGAAGTAATGCGTTTTTTTCTTGGTAACCAAAAGCTTACAGGCCAGCTAAAACGCATGCGTCATGAGGTAGATAGCACGGTTATTTTATTAGCTAATGAAAATTTACGTTTAAAAGCAAGAGATAGCGTAAAAGATTTGGGCCGCAGTCAAGCTGAAACGGAATTTTTACGCAAGGATATCAATGATATTTTTTTTGCTAATTTAAGCCGCGCCAAGGAGTCTCTTAGGGTTCTTGAAGAATTTAGTAAGTTGGATAAATCCAGCGCTTCTATAAAATTCAAACAATTACGTTATACTGCTTATGAGATTGAAAAACAGGCAACTATTCTACTCAGGCCTTTACGTCATTCTAGATAAGGGCATACTCGGGACTTTTGAAAATATCATCAGGGTTTTAAGGCTTATTAAGAAAGTAAAACCCGGGATTATCCAATACCGCAACAAAGACGGCTTGCCTTATGATATGTTAAAAGATTGCCTTTTAATAAAACGCCTTGCCCATGCACAAAAAGCGTTTTTTATCGTGAATGATTATCCTGAAATTGCCGTAATAACCGATGCTGATGGTCTGCATCTTGGACAAGATGATATTTCGATTAGTGTTGCGCGAAAGATTCTTTCTCCGGATAAGCTGATCGGTAAATCTTGCCATAGCTTAAAGCAAGCGCTATCTGCGCAAAAAGAAGGCGCAGATTATCTTGGTATAGGCCCTATTTTTTCTACTCCTACTAAGCCTGAATATCAACCGGTCGGTTTAGGTTTAATTAATAAAGTTAAAGAAAAAATTAACCTACCTATTTTTGCAATCGGGGGAATTAATGCGGATAATGTAAAATTAGTTATGGATGCCGGCGCGACAGGCGTGGCAGTATGCCGGGCTTCCTATCAAAATACAACTTTAAAAAAACTCAGCCAGGTTTTAGGGAAAGGATAAATGATTAATAAGATAGCAAAAGAAGAGATAAAAAAAGGTACTGTGGTGGTGCTTTGTAACCGTAAGCATAAACTTAAGAAGCCTTGTGCTGTAGGTAGCGGCCTAAGGACTAAAGTTAATGCCAATATCGGTACTTCAGCAGAAAAAATAAGTATTAAAGATGAGCTTAAAAAATTGGATGCTGCCCAAAAAGCCGGAGCAGACGCGGTAATGGATTTAAGTACCGGGGGAGATATAGTCAAGGTGCGGCAGGAGATTATAAGCCATTCCACTGTTCCTGTAGGGACCGTGCCAATATATGAGATAGCAATTAATGCTAAAAAAAGAAGTAGAAATAAGGATTTCCTTTCTTTTACTGCTGAAGATATCTTTGAGGTTCTGGAGCGGCAGGCCAGAGAAGGGGTTGATTTTTTTACCATTCATGCCGGAGTTACCCGAAAGAGTATTTTGGCGTTAAAAAAGCATCCGCGGTTGATGGGGATAGTCTCGCGCGGAGGGGCAATTTTAGCGAGTTGGATGTTGCGCAATAAGAAAGAGAATCCATTTTACGAGTATTTCGATAAAGTTTTGCATATTGCCAAAGATTATGATATAACTATAAGCTTGGGAGATGGTTTAAGGCCTGGCGCAATTGCAGATTCTACGGATAAACCACAGCTCACGGAGTTAAAGATCCTTGGAGAGCTTGTAGATCAGGCGCGTAAAGCAGGTGTCCAGGTGATGGTTGAAGGGCCTGGGCATATTCCGCTTCCTCAGATTGAAAAAAACATTGCTCTTGAGAAAAAATGGTGTAAGGGCGCGCCTTTTTATGTGCTTGGGCCGCTGGTAACGGATATTGCCTCTGGTTATGACCATATCAGTTGCGCAATCGGTGGAGCATTGGCAGCCTGGAAAGGGGCAGATTTCTTATGCTATGTTACAGCTTCTGAACATCTGCGGCTTCCTGATTATAAAGATGTCTACGAAGGGGTAATTGCTTGCCGGATTGCTGCTCATGCCGCGGATATTGCTAAAAATGTACCCGGGGCAAGGCAGTGGGATAATAAAATGTCGCATGCCAGGCGATTGCGTGATTGGAAAACTCAAATAAGCTTAAGCATAGATCCGGAAAAAGCAGCCCGGTATCATGGGCTTAAACACGCAAAAGCAGGAGATATCTGTACGATGTGCGGGGAGTTCTGTTCTATAAAAATCAACGAAGAATGTTTTGCAGGTAGCCAACAGGCAGTTCCTGCAATGCGGGTGTAATTTTCCGCCGTATAATTAAATACAAGGCGGAATCCCGACGCAGGAAAAAAGAAGAGGCGACGGGACAATGGTAGAATGGCAGCCTTTTGTGTTCTGCGAGAGTAGTTCAGTGGCAGAACACCAGCTTCCCAAGCTGGATATGGGGGTTCGATTCCCCTCTCTCGCTTTAGCTATTTGTTTATTTATTTTAGCGGGTTGCGCGACAGTACCCAAAACAGCGTCATTACCTAAACCGCCTAGCGGTTTGAATGGTTTTTATCATAGAGTAGAAAAGGGCCAGACCCTTTGGGGAATATCTAAACAATATAATATTGATTTAGATCAGTTAGTAGAGATAAATCGTATTACTGATAAGACTGCGCTTGAAGTAGGGCAGATGGTTTTTATATCATCTGTATTGCAGGAAGAAGTTAAGAAAATTAATCTAAACCTTATAAAGGCAGAAGATAATTTTATTTGGCCGTTAAAGGGGAGGCAATTAGGTAATTTTGGAGAAGTAATTAACGGCCGGGTTAATAAAGGGATCAATATTGTTTCATCCGGAGCAAACACAATTGTATTTGCTGCAAGAAGCGGAAAAGTAGTTTTTTGCGCTCCAAGTTTTAAGAGTTACGGTTCTACGGTAATAATTGATCATGGCGATGGTTTTTTGACTGTTTATGCGTTTAAAGCGGAATTGCTTGTTAAAGCAGGAGACTCTGTTTTGCAGGGTGCTTCTATTGCAAGGTTAGCGGGTCAAAGACAACTATATTTTGAACTCCGTAAAGGGCATATTCCGCAGAATCCAACTTTTTTTCTGCCGCGGTAAACATTATGGTAAAAGAGATATTCTTAGGCCGAAGCCTTCAGCGCGAGCTTATTGAAAAACGAATTATTGATTTAAAAAACGGTTATCGTCAGAATATCGCGATTATCGGCGATGAGCTGGTTGGTAAAACTTCGCTTATTTTTAATTTTATCCGCAACTTCTCCGATCCTCATATTTTACCCCTCTATCTTGAAGTTAGGCCCGAGCCGTTTAAAGATTTTAAGCGCCGCTTTATGGGCGTGCTTTTATATGCATTCTTAGATAACAGCAGTATAAGCCTCCAGGAAAATCTTGATTTTCTTATTGAAAAATCCCGTAATTTTATACCTAAAACCGCCGATAAAATAACCGACTTATTAAGAAATCCTGTTAGTAAGAAGAAAGCGGATAATTTTTTTGAGCTGCTTGAAGTCTGCGACCTGATTTATCAGGAAAGTGGAAAGCGCTGTGTTGTCATCTGGGATGAATTCCACAATCTTGAATATATGGGTATTAAAACTTTATACGCCGAATGGTCAAAGGCCCTTATTACCCATAAAAATACGATGTTTATCATCACCAGTTCCCTGCCATCTAAAGCAAAAAAGATTCTTGCGCATAACCTGTCGCTTTTATTCGGGAATTTTCAGTCGATCAGCTTAGAACCTTTTGATGTGCATACCAGCGAGGTGTATTTAGATATTAAATTTGAAGGTAATCATTTAGATAAGGGCCTGCGGAACTTTTTAGTACATTTTAGCGGAGGTTATCCATTTTATCTTAATCTGTTAAGCGAAGGGATGTTAAAGCATGAAAAAATGCCGCTTACGCAGGTACTTGTTGAGTTGTTGTTTAGTTCAACGGGAATTTTAAATCAGCGTTTTAATAATTATTTAAAACGTTTGGTTTCTTTGCCAAATAGCCAGGATTATTTGTCGCTCTTGTACTCTATTGCCAGCGGCCATAATCGCCTTAAAGATATTATGCACATAAGCCATAAAACCGCAAAAGAGATAAACGTCCGGCTTAATTATTTATTGGAACTGGATGTAGTTACAAGAAGCGGTGATTTTTTTAAGATTAACGACCGTCTTTTTGGTTTTTGGCTAAAGTTTGTTTATCAAAAAAAGGCAAATGCCCTGACCTTTGATGCTAAAAATCAAAAACAGCATTTTACGTCTTATCTCGATGTTGTGATTAAAGAATTTATAGTGTCTTCTGCTAAGCCGATACCCGAGAGAATGATTGAACTTTTAAGGCTTTTTGAAGACGATATAATTCAAGTTGAAGAAAAGAAATTCAGGCTAAACCATTTTAGGGAATTAAAACAGCTTGAGTTTAATAGCCGGGGATTAGGGGAAGGTGTGTTAGGCCGTTCCGAAGATAGCGTCTGGATCATGGCTTTTAAAAATAAGAAATTAACAGAAGAAGATGTTACAGAGTTTGCTAGGGAATGCAAAAAATACCGTAATAAACTTCAGCAGAAAATCATTATTTCTCTTGATGAGATAGATATTAATGCCAGGTTGCGGGCTTTAGATGAAAAAATTTTAACTTGGGGATTAAGCCAGGTAAATGAACTAATGGATTTATACGCAAAGCCAAGGATAGTTACATGAAAATCGGGGTAATATCTGATACGCATATTCCGGAACGCGCTGCAGGGATCCCGGATGAAATTTTATATGCCTTTAAAAAAGTTGATATGATCATTCATGCAGGAGATTTGGTTGAGGTAGGCGTGCTTGATCAGCTTAAAGCGGTATGTCCTAATTTAAAGGCTGTCTGCGGCAATATGGATCCCGAGGATATACGTAAGATCTTACCGGAAAAAGAAATTATAAAAGTCGGCAAATTCCGTATCGGCGTAATGCACGGCCAGGGGCATCCGGATAGGTTAATTCTTGCGGCAGAAAAATTATTTAAACAAGATAAAGTAGATATGGTTATTTTTGGGCATTCGCATTTGCCGGTCAATGAAGAAAGAAACGGGGTAATTTATTTTAATCCCGGCAGCCCAACAGATACGATTTTTGCTCCGTATAAATCGTACGGAATTATTGAGATTAATGATAAGATTGAAGCTAAGATTGTAAAGTTATGAACCAGCTTTGGGCGCCCTGGAGGACAAAATATATCCAAGCTAAAACTAAACCGAAAGGATGTATTTTTTGCATTGCCGCGTGTAATAAAAAATCCAGTGATTCGTTAATTTTTACAACCGCGCATTCACTTGTTATATTGAATAAGTTCCCTTATAATAATGGCCATCTGATGGTTTCGCCACTTCGCCATACAAGCGATATCGCTAGTTTAACTCAAGAAGAAATTACGGATCTTTGGAAAGCATTAAAATCAGCCAAAAGGATTCTAGATAAACTATTAAAACCGCAGGGTTATAATATCGGGATTAATTTAGGAGATGTTGCAGGCGCCGGGATAACAGGGCATCTGCATATTCATATTGTGCCGCGATGGAAAGGCGATACAAATTTTATGCCGGTTTTAGCGGCAAATAAAGTGATTTCGCAATCACTTGAAGATTTAAAGAAAAAATTAAGATATGCTTACGCAAAATCAAATTCATAAATTTGAGGAAAAATTTCTGGCTTCGTATGCAATGAAAAGCCAGGATACCGCAGGCAGGGCTCATAAAGAAGAAGAGCATCCGTATCGATCGGTGTATCAGCGCGACCGTGACCGGATAATCCATAGTGCGGCATTTAGAAGGCTTGAATATAAGACCCAGGTTTTTGTAAATCACGAGGGAGATTATTACCGCACCCGGCTTACGCATACTCTCGAAGTTGCGCAAATTGCGCGTACTGTCGCAGCCGCCCTACGTTTAAATATTGATTTAACAGAGGCAGTATCTTTGGCGCATGACCTTGGCCATACGCCTTTTGGCCATGCCGGAGAAGATGCGCTTGATGAATTAATGCGCTCTGAAGGAGGGTTTAACCATAATCTCCAGGGATTAAGGGTGGTAGATTTGCTTGAAGAGCGATACCCGAACTTTCCGGGTTTAAATTTGAGTTGGGAGGTGCGGGAGGGGATAGTCAAACATTCTTCTGAGTTTGACCAGGCAGTAGTTCTTAAAAGTTTTAAGCCCGATCAGATGCCGACGCTTGAGACCCAGCTTGTGGATATTGCCGATGAAATTGCTTATGATAATCATGACTTAGATGACGGTATCACATCCGGGTTATTAAAAGAAGAAGACTTGGCGCGGCTTCCTATCTGGGAAAAGTTGATTAAAAGGCTCAAAGCCAATTATTCATCTCTTGACCAGGAGAGAAAAAAATACCTGATTATCCGCTCTTTGATCGATATGCAAGTTACGGATCTAATACAACACACGGAAAAAATTATCAGTTCTGCCAAGATAGATTCATCACTTAAGGTGCGTAAACTAGGAAAAAAAATTATAAGTTTTAGTGAAGAAATGAAGGCATTGCGCCTGCCTCTAAGAGAATATCTTAAAGAAAAGCTTTACCGGCATTATCGCGTAGTCAGGATGAGCTATAAAGCCAAGAGGTTTATCAAAGAGCTTTTTGAAGTATATATAAAAATACCCAATGCGCTTCCGGCGCATGTGCAAAAGCGCATTCCACAGGATGGAGTACGCCGGGCAGTATGTGATTATATTGCCGGAATGACAGATAGGTACGCCTTAGATGAATACAAAAAGTTATTTGACCCCTACGAAAAAGTATAAAACGCTAGTTTCTGCGATACATAGTGTATATCGCCTGGTGAGCTCTACTTTTGAGTTGAAAGATTTAATTTCGCGTTTAAGCAGGCTGATGAATCAGGTCTTTGATGCGCAGTATTGCCAGATTATCCTGCTTGATCCCAGTAAAAAATATTCGATATTACGTTGCGTAACAAGCTCCCGTAAAAAATATCTCTCCGATAAAAAATTGAAATTACAAGGCAACCTTGAAAAAAGGATCGTGCAGAGGATTTCCGCGACGCGCAAAGATTATCTTATCGGAGTGCCGCTTGTTTGCGAAGATATTATTGGTTTAATTATATTAAAACGATTATCCGGTAAATTACCTTTTGACCGTTTTGACCAGGAGATAATAATGACCATGGTTGAACAGGTGATTATCGGGATTAAAAATTTACAGCTTTATGAAGAACAAGGGCGCATTGTTTTAGGCAGCATTAAGTCGTTAGTCAAACTTCTTGATACTCGCGTTCCTCAGGAATATACACATTCTCCGTATTTTAGCCGTCTTGTAGTAAGTATCGCCCAGCAGATGCGGTTAGACGAAAAACAGGTTGAAAGTATTAAATACGCAAGCCTGCTTCATGATGCCGGAAAAATTGATATACCTATGGAGATTCTTACTAAGACTACGAAGCTTACGGCAAAGGAGTATACGATCATTAAGCGGCATCCTTTAAAAAGTGCGCAGATCTTGCAGCCCTTACTGATCCTTAAACCGGCAATTCCGATTATTATGTATCATCATGAAAAATACGACGGAACCGGCTATCCTTCAAGATTAAAGAAACGCCAGATTCCTCTCGGTGCCAGGATAATGGCAGTAGCCGATGCTTTTGAAGCCATGGTTTATGGCAGGCCATACCGAGAGCGCAAAGATATAGCTTCCGCAGTAAAAGAAATTCGTAAGAAAAGCGGCAGCCAATTTGATCCTAAGGTTGTAGAAGCCTTCCTTAAAATTTCCAAAAAGATCAATGCAAAAAATTACTTGAAAGTTTCAGAATAAGAGATATTATAGATGGAAAAAGATAATTACGGGCAATTAGAACTTTTTACAGCCGACGGAGTAGCGGCTCAGGCTCCGGAGCGTTTTTCTAAGGTAGTTTTAAAGCGGATAAAGGCTTTTGAGAAAGCCATAATTCTAGTTTTGCTTTTAGGGATAACCGGTATTATTTGTTATGCGTTTGGTTTTGATAAAGGTAAAAGCTCAAACCAAGTTTCTTCAAAATTTTTGATTCAAGTTGCTGCTTATAGTGTGAAGGCTAACGCCGAAGAAGAAGCCAGATTTTTAAATAAATATGGTTATCAAACGGCAATGTTAAAACAAAAAGGTAAAACTATACTCTTAGTGGTTGGTTTCTCAAGCGAAGAAAAAGCGCGCGTAGCGCTTACTCGGTTACAGAAACGCTACAAAGGGTGCATTTTGAGGAGGTTGTAAAAGATATGTCTATTCATCCATCGTTAAGTTCTTCGGATAGTAATAAAAAGCAGCGTTCGGTTATGAAGCGTAATGAACGTTTACGTATGATGCTTGACAAAAACCAGTGGAAAGATGGAGATTCGGTTTTTGGTTTGCCTAAAATAAAAACAGTGCGGATTAGGATTAAGAAAGAAAAGACTGCCGAGAAACCAGCTGAAGGCGCTGCTGCTGAAGGCGCTGCTCCAGCTGCTGCTCCTGCTGCAAAGGCTGCTGCTGCGAAAGCACCGGCGGGGAAGGCTGCTGCGAAGAAATAGTCGAATGAAAAAAATAATATTAGTAATAGGGATAATTATACTGATAGCAGCTTCAAGAGTTTTTGCTGAAGATATACCGACTCTTTATGAAGCGAAGGTTTTATCTGATGATATTAATGTGCGCGCAGATTCTACTGTTACTGCTGATAAAATAACTACACTTCCCAAGGGAGAGGTTGTTGAGGTAGTAGTTGAAAAGTATGATTGGTGCCGCATACGCCTGCCTAAAGAGGCTCCTGCTTATATACGTAAAGATCTGGTAGAGATTATTGATGACCAGACTGCAAAAGTAGTAAAAGATGTAATTAATGTCCGCCTAAGTTCTGATGAAAGTTCGATAATCTTAGGAAAAGCCGGGCGTGATGAGGTAGTAATTATTCTTAGTGAGAAACAGGGTTGGTATGCGATTGAACCAACAGCTAACAGTTTTGGCTGGGTTAATAAGAAGTTTATTGAACGTATTGCGGTCCGCGAAGCTTCTGCGGTTGTAGAAAAAGATAAAAAAGTTGAGCCTAAGAAAAAAGAAAAAAGAAAACCCGTAAAAACGATAGAAAATAAAACCACTGAAGAAGAGATTATTCTCCCCGCAAAAGAAGAAGTTATAATTGAAGGCATAATTCAGTCTTATGGAAGAGTTTTTAAGCGTGTTGCTACTCATAAACTGCTCACCTTAGATGAAAAAACCTACCTATTAAAAGGAAATAAGAAAAGCTTAGATGACCTTGTCTATCGCCATGTAAAAATAAGCGGCACCATTATTAGCGCTCCCGATCAAAAACTCCCCATTATTGAAGTTTCTAAAATCGAGGCGCTGGATTGAGCGCAATCGTTAATCTTTTAATTAATTTAGGAATTTTAGCAATATGTATGGCATTGCATGAGTTTGCTCATGGCTGGACTGCAAACCGCCTGGGTGATGATACTGCAAAAAGGATGGGCAGGCTCACACTTAACCCTTTGGCGCATATTGATCCTATTGGTACAGTAGCATTGCCGATTATTCTTTATTTTTTGACTTCCGGGCGGTTTGTTTTTGGCGCGGCAAAACCAGTGCCGATTAATTTCCTTGCTTTAAAAAATCCTCGTAGGGATATAATGTTGGTCGGCTTTAGCGGGCCGCTTGCTAATATTTTATCTGCAGTATTAGCCGCTGTTTTATTCCATATTACAAAAGCTCCGGTACTGATTATATTCATAGGAATAAGCCTGTCTTTAGGGATTTTTAATCTTATCCCGCTTCCTCCGCTTGATGGATCGCGTATTGTAGCGGGAATTCTTCCTCCGCAGCTTGCCAGTAAGTATATGCGTATTGAACCTTTTGGTTTTATTATTCTTTTAATTCTTCTGCAGTTTGGGCCGGTGAACCGGGTTATCTGGTCGGTAGCTGATGCGGCGTTTAAACTTTTGGTCAGCCCATTTTAAATATGAAATCAATAAAAGTAGATCTAGGAAATCGTAGCTATGATATTAAGATCGGCTCTGGAATTTTATCTCAGGCAGATAAATTTATTTCCCCACTTGATTGCGGTAAAGATGCCGTTATTATCACTAATTCATTAATAAAACAGAAGTATGGCAAAGTATTAAATAAAGCAATCAATAAATTAGGAGGGGAAAGCCGCTTTTTCTTAATTGCTGATACGGAAAAATCTAAATCCGTAGCATCTGTTATCGCCATACTTAAGCAATTAGCCGTTTTCGACCACAAAAAAGATATTTTTATTATTGCCTTAGGCGGCGGGGTAGTAGGAGATTTAGCCGGGTTTGTGGCTTCAATTTATAAACGAGGAATTAATTATGTACAAATTCCTACGACCTTACTTTCTCAGGTAGATTCTGCAATCGGAGGAAAAACTGCAGTAGACCTTCCGGAAGGTAAAAATTTGGTTGGTACATTTTATCAGCCAAGAGTTGTTTTAAGCGATGTGGATACGCTTTCTACCCTTAGCTTGAGGCAGGTGCGTAATGGAGTAGCTGAAGTGATTAAATACGGTTTAATAAGGGATAAGGAACTCTTTGTTTTTCTTGAGAATAATTATCAGAAAATCCTGAAATTAAATCCACAGGCGCTGGAGTGCATTATTAACCGTTGCGCGGCTATAAAGGCATCCGTAGTAGCAAACGATGAGTTTGATAAGAAAGATATCCGGGCTATGCTTAATTTCGGCCACACAATTGGCCATGCTATTGAGGTAGCTTTAGGGTATGCTTTATATCAACATGGTGAGGCTATTAGTTTAGGTATGCTCGTAGCTTCTGGTATTAGCCAGAGAATCGGATGGCTAAATAGAGAAGAGCTCTTGCGGGTAGAAAATATTATTAAGTTATTTGGCCTGCCTTCGCGAATTGAAGGAGTATCTTTTGAAAAAGTTTTCAAGGCGCATTACCGTGATAAGAAGTTTCGCGCAGAATTAAACAAATTTGTGTTACTTAAGGGTATAGGTAGGGCTGAAGTAAAAGTAGGTATTGATAAGGCAATAATTTGTTCTGCGCTTAAAGAACGTTTTTAGCGGGGAATATTTAATGATAGACGTATGTTTTGGTCCTGCCAGGAAAGTTCTACTGTTTCGGGGGTAATCCTTTTAATTACTGCGCCGTCAATTTTATCACCTTCTTTTAATACGCGATTATTAATCAGGGCAAGGCCTTCATCATTAGAAAAGAAAATTCCGCTTAAAGTAAGAGAAGGCGGCGTAAGATTTTCTGGAGCAATAGGAGGAGCTTGAATAGGAATGTTCTGTTCTACGGGTAATTCCGGCGTTTCTTTCTTTAAAATATTATTTTGTTTGATTACCGGCGCAGGAGTTTTTAAATTAGATTTAACTCGGTTAAATCCCTGTTGAGCTAAAGCGAAGCCGCAGGCAGCTAATATTACAAAAAATAATGTCTGTCCAATTTTTGGAATGATTTTCACAAAACTTATTATATGGCAAATCTCTTGTTAAAACAACTTTTTTTATTTGACCCGCTATCAATATTTTTTCTTATTGTTATCGGGATCGTGTCTTTACCTTCTGCAATATACTCGATTGGTTATATGCGCGGGGAATATAAGAGAGGAAAATGCATATTAGCTGCCGCGCTGTTAATAGTTTTTGTTTTCTCTATGTGCATGGTGGTGACTGCGGGAAATATTTTTTCTTTTCTGGTGTTCTGGGAGATTATGTCTTTAGTTTCGTATTTTCTGGTTATATTTGATACAAAACATGTTAAATCTGTTCAAGCCGGCCTTATTTATATCGTAATGACCCATATTGGAACTGCATTTTTAATCGGCGGATTCATGATTTTATATAAACATGCAAATTGCCTTGATTTTTTCACAATAAAGAACATTTGCCAGACTATCCCTTTCCAAACCAAAAACATTATATTTTTATTGTTGTTAGTCGGTTTTGGTACTAAAGCAGGCATTGTGCCGTTACATATTTGGCTTCCGTATGCTCATCCGCAGGCGCCCAGCCATATTTCAAGTATCATGTCAGGGGTAATGATCAAAACTGCCATATACGGTTTGATCCGGTTTGTGATATTTATTCTCGGGGTAAATCAAACCTGGTGGGGAAGCCTGGTGCTTGTTTTAGCAACCATTACTTGCTTAGCCGGGATCATCTATGCGCTTATGGAACGCGATCTTAAGCGTTTGCTTGCCTATTCTAGCGTGGAAAATATCGGGATAATTTTGCTAGGCGTTGGATTGTCTATGTTTTTTATTAGCATAAATAAACCTTATTTAGCCGTATTTTCGTTAATTGCCGGATTATATCACCTTATAAACCACGCAGTTTTTAAAGGGTTATTGTTTTTATGCGCAGGAAGCGTTTATAAAGCTACAGGAACGCGTGATATTGAAAAATTAGGAGGTTTGATCAAAAAAATGCCACAGACTGCGGCCTATTTTTTATTAGGCGCAATGGCGATTTCTGCGCTGCCTCCGCTTAATGGTTTTATAAGCGAATGGTTGACTTTGCAGGCATTTTTTTTAGGGGCGCTTGATGTTACAGGAGGAACTAAGCTTTTTTTAGGCCTTTGCGCAGCGATGCTTGCCTTAACAGGAGGATTAGCTGCTGCTTGTTTTGTTAAAGCTTTTGGAATAACATTCTTAGCCCAACCCAGAAGCCATTACGCTAAAGAGGCAAAAGAAGTTTCTTTTTCTATGAAAGCAGGTATGTTCTTTTTGTCAGCACTTGTGGTAATATTAGCTTTAAATGCTTTAAAAATCATAAAATTATTAGCGAAGGTTGCAAGCGTATCTACCGGAATTGACATCGGTAACATGAGTTTTTCTCTAAATAATTTTATTTTAACTCCGCAAATAGCAAATAATGTTTATCTTTCCGCGCCATTACTAGCGGCAATACTAATTATTTTTGCAATTGTGGCTTACGCTGTATATATGTCATTTGGCAGGCAAAAGGCAGTAGTTTATAAAACATGGGATTGCGGTTATTATAAATTAGACGCGCGTAATGAATATACCTCTACGGCATTTTCAAAACCTTTCAGGATTGCTTTTAGTTTCTTCTTACAGCCATATCGTAAGACGCAAAAAATCAGGGAGTCGTTTTATCATGTCAAATCATTTACTTACGAAACGCATACTACCCAGGTATTTAAAAAATATATATACGACCCAGTACTTGCGTTAGTCTTAAAATCAGCTAAGGCTATGAGAAGAATGCAGCCGGGAAGTATTCATCTTTATTTAGGATATATTTTTATTACGTTGTTATTATTAATCGTATTTATGCGGAAATTCTAAGATTATGACAATTATTTTGAAAATAATTTTATTTATCGTTTTAGCTCCGTTTTTAAGCGGCCTGATTTCAAAAATTAAGAATAATCTTAGGTTGCGTAAGGGTCAAAGCATTTTTCAGCCATATTATAATTTAGCTAAGCTGTTCTCAAAGGCAGAGGTGGTTTCAGAGCATGCTTCATGGATATTCGGGGTTACTCCGTTTATCGTGATCTCTTCAGCGCTTACGGCAGCGTTGTTCATTAATAGTATAAGCGGCCTTTTACTGCTTATTTTTGTATTTGCTTTAGGCCGATTCTTTTTAGCGCTTGCTGCGCTTGATGCCGGGAGTTCTTTCGGAGGCATGGGTGCATCAAGAGAGATGTTTATTTCAAGCCTGGTTGAGCCGGCATTTTGTTTAGTGATATTTTCCTTATTCTTGCAATCTGGCTCAACGAATCTTACCGTCGCTTCTATAGTATCGGGAATTGCGTTGTTTCTTATTACAGTTGCAGAAACTTCCCGTGTCCCGGTAGATAACCAGGAGACGCATCTTGAGCTGACTATGGTGCATGAAGCAATGGTGTTAGAATATTCGGGAAGATCGCTTGCCTTACTTGAGTTGGCTTCTTATATTAAGCAGATGATTTTAGTAATTCTTGTTGCTCGGATTATTTTTCCTGTCACTATGCCGGTATTCGCTGGAATAATTATAGTAGCAGCAGTTGTTGCTTTGCTGGAAGTTTCGGTAGCAAAAATGCGCTTATTCAGGGTAGCGGATTTTTTGGGAGTGGCTTTCGTCTTGGGAATTATTGCGGTAGTTTGCGCTATATTAGGAGTTTAATCTGTTATGATAGAGTTAATTTTATTCGGGATTCTTGCTGCTACGTATCTGCTTGTTATTGTTAAAAGAATGCCCGCATTGATCCAGGGATTTCGATACCAATCTTTTTTTATTTTTTTGATCACTTTGATTGCAGGACTAACAGAAAATCAGCCTGGTTTATTGATCGTTGCCTTACTTATCCTTGCGCTAAAAGTTTTTATCATACCGTTTGTTTTAAATTCGATCGCTAAAAAAATAAGCGTTGATGAGAATCTTGGCCTTCTTATTAATGCGCAACTTTCCCTCGTCGTAGCACTTTTGCTTACTTATTTTTCCTGGGTTTTTTCCGGGATGCTTGGATTTAATAATGGCCACATATCAATAGCCATTACGGTGGCTTTCTCGGTTATTTTTATCGGAGGGTTCCTTATGATATCCCGCATGAAAGCCTTTACTCAGGTGTTGGGGCTTTTGATCATGGAAAACGGGATCTTTCTTTTTGCTTCATTTTTATCAGGGGGAATGCCGTTTTTTGTGGAGATCGCCATATTTTTAGACGTGTTTGTCAGCGTAATTATTATGGGGCTTTTTGTTTACAGGATCAATAAACTCTTTACGCATATTGATGTGAATAAGCTTTCGCGGTTAAGAGGATGAAACTTTACAAATGATAAATATTATTTTAGGTATTCCGGTTTTACTTGCAATATTAACTTTGTTAATTAAAAAGCAAAGGATTCTTGGAATACTTACTAGTATCGGATACCTGGCTGTGTTGTTTGATAGTATTTTGCTTTTTAGAAGGGTATTGATATCAGGGAACATTAAATTATACGCAGATTTTATATATATTGACGCGTTGAGCGCATTTTTTATTTTTGTAATAGCAATTGTAGCTTTTGCGTCTTCGTTTTATTCAGTGGGTTATATCGAGAGGGATATAGAGAAGGGGATAATTTCCGATAGAAAAGCCAAGATTTATTACCTGCTGTTTAACTTATTTTGTTGTTCTATGTTATTTGCTCCGGCAGTAAATAACTTAGGCATTCTTTGGGTTGCTATTGAAATGACTACGCTAATTTCTGCGTTTCTTGTGGGATTCTATAATTCTAAAGAATCGGTTGAGGCTGCATGGAAATATATTATTATTTGTTCAGTAGGTATAATCTTTGCGCTATTAGGCACTATTCTTTTTTCTTATGCCTTTTCTTTACTTGGCGGGGCAAAGACGCTTAATTGGTCAGAAATAGTAGCCAATGCTGCAAATTTGGACAAGAATATCCTAAAAGTAGCGTTTATTTTTATATTAGTCGGATACGGAACTAAAGCAGGGCTTGCGCCGATGCATACATGGCTGCCAGATGCCCATAGCCAGGCAGTTGCTCCGATTAGCGCGTTACTCTCCGGAGTGCTGTTAAAGACGGCAATATATGCCATTTTAAGGTTTGGGATTATTATAATTAAGGCAGTAGGAATAGCTTATTTTTCTCACCTAATGATCCTCCTGGGTTTAGTTTCTTTGGGGATATCCTGCGCTTTTATTTTAGTGCAAAAAGATTTAAAACGCCTGCTTGCTTATAGCAGTATCGAGCATGTCGGTATAATTGCTATTGGTTTTGGATTAGGTTCTCCATTAGCTATTGCCGGAGCAATATTCCATATTTTTAATCACGCTGTAACTAAATCGTTTATGTTTTTTGGGGCAGGCAATATCGTCAGTGTTTATAAAAAGCATAATATTAACGCTATCAGAGGAGTGATTAAAGTGTTGCCTTTTACGGGGATCATGGTTCTTATAGGTGTATTTGCGCTTACGGGGTTTCCGCCGTTTGCCATATTTTTAAGTGAGATTCTAATTATCGCCGCGGCGTTTACCAGTGATTCGTATTTAATTGCAGCCTTATTGTTATTATTCCTTTCGATTATTTTTGGCGCATTTATTTATCATTTTGGAAAAATGCTTTTTGGCAATCTTCCTAAAGGTATGACGCGGATAGGAGAGCCTTTAAGCGGGAAAATCGTATTTTTATTTTTACTACTCCCGATAACTATATTAGGAGTAGCAGTTCCGTTTATAAAAGAGGATTTATTGTGGATAGCACAGAGATTATTACAAGGATAAAAAATAAATTACCGGGTTTTGATGCGTTATCAATTGCGCAAAATTATCCTGATGAGATCTGTATTAAAATAAGCCCACAGATTTTTAAGGATACCTGCTATGTTTTACATAAAATACTTTTATCACCTGTGATGATGCTTTTTGCTTGCGATGAGCGTAAAACTGCCTCTAAATTCGTGATCAACTCTGTTTTTGTCAGTTTAAAAAGCGGGCAATGGGTTACTGTAAGTATGGACCTGCCGCAGGAAAATCCTTCTTTTGATTCATTAGCAAAAACTATACATTCTGCCGGTTTATTTGAAAGAGAAATTTATGAGATGTTTGGTATAGAGCCCAAAGGGCATCCTGATCTAAGAAGGTTAAGGCTTCATGATGAGGTTTGGCCTCAAGGAAATTATCCTTTGCGCAAGGATTTTAAGCAAGCCTGCGAAGGAAATTTAAATGAATATAAGTTTAACAGAGTAGAAGGAGATGGAATATTTGAAGTTTCGGTTGGGCCGGTGCATGCCGGAATTATCGGGCCGGGGCATTTTAGATTTAGCGTTGCAGGGGAGCCGATTGTAAATTTAGAAATCAGGCTGGGTTTTACCCATCGAGGAGTAGAAAAACTTTTTGAAGATAAAAACTGTTTTGTAGCTATGCGTTTGTCAGAATGTATTTCAGGAGATTCGAGTTTTGCGCACAGTTTGTCTTTTGTTCAGGCAATAGAAAAGATTTGCGGCTCTGTAATTCCCGCACAAGCAGTTTATATAAGAGCTATCTTTTTAGAGCTTGAACGTTTATATAATCATGTAAACGATATCGGAGGAATGGCTGTTGATGTAGGTTTTAGCTTTCCTGCTGCCTATGCTTCGGTATTAAAAGAAGCAATCCTGCAATTAAACTATAATCTTACCGGAAGCAGGTATCTTAAGAAGATTAATGTAGTTGGCGGGATTTTAATAGATATAGATGATGCAAAAAAACAGCTGTTGCTTAAATCTCTTGAGAATATAAAGCAGGATTTTAATGAACTGGTTAAAATGCTTTACTCAAGTGTTTCTTTTATGGATAGAGTTGATAGCACGGGAGTTTTGCGTAAAAAAACCGCGGAAGATTTAGGGGTAGTTGGTATCGCAGGCCGCGCTTCAGGAATCCCTCTCGATTTAAGAAAATATTTTCCCAGTGTATATAAAGAAGCCAAATTTAAAATGGCAATACAGGAATCAGGTGATGTTTTGGCAAGGTTGCGCATCAGGATCTTTGAATTTACTGAATCTTGCCGCTTGATTGATGAGTTTACGCAAAAGTTAAGCGAAGGCCAAAAAATCAGCGTTACTCCGGAACTTAAGGAAGGTGTTGCCTTAGGTTATCAAGAAGGGTGGAGAGGGCCTGTTTTATATTGGCTGAAAATTGATTCCGCAGGTTTGATCCAAAGATGTAAAATTGTAGATCCTTCTTTTAATAATTGGCAGGGGCTGTCTTATGCAGTATTAGGCAATATTATCCCTGATTTTCCGCTTTGTAATAAAAGTTTTGATTTATCCTATTCGGGGAACGATTTATGATCCATATATTAAAAAACAGAATATTAAAAGGAATCGTAACCAGGCATATAGATCTGGGATTACCGATAGAAATAAATGCCGCAGGTTCTGAATTAAAAATTTTAATTCAGAAAAGATTTGGCAGGTCTTTAAATATCCGAGAAGTTGACACCGGATCATGCGGCGCTTGCGAATCGGAGATAATTTCGGCAAATAACCCGATATATGATTTGCAGCGGTTTGGGATAAATTTTGTCGCTTCACCCCGGCATGCCGATGCGCTTTTGGTCACTGGCCCGGTATCTAAAAATATGTTGATTGCTTTAAAGAAAACCTATGATGCAATGCCTGAGCCAAAATTTGTCATTACCTGCGGAGATTGCGCTTTAGACGGAGGCCCGTTCAAAGATTCTTATTATGTTGAGAAGAAAGTTAAAGATATAATCCCCGTAGTGCTTCATATCCCCGGTTGTCCCCCAAGCCCGACAAACATAATCCAATCCCTGCTCTCATTTCTAATAAATTAGGTAAATTAGGGACAGACACCTATTTTATTGACATGCTGCTTTCTTCATGATAGCATTGTTTCATGCCACGTATAGCCAGATTAGTTGTTCCAGGATATCCCCACCATATTACTCAGCGAGGTAACTATCGTCAGAATATATTTAGTGATGATACCGATAGAAGGCGTTACCTCAATCTTGTAGCTGATTATAGCCAGAAATTCCGCCTCAAGCTGTTGGCCTATTGCCTCATGGATAACCACGTTCATTTTATTGTTATGCCGGATAGCGAAGAATCTATTGCAGATACATTTCATATTGTGCATACCGTATATTCGCAGTACTTCAATAAGAAAAATAGCGTTACAGGCCATCTTTTGCAAGGTAGGTACTATTCTTGTGTGTTGGATGAGCGGCATCTCTTGGCAGCGGCCAGATACGTAGAGCGCAATCCTGTAAGGGTCAAGACGGTTAAAGATCCCACAGGTTATATATGGTCAAGTGCGAGAGGCCACGCTGCTGTTTCAAATCACGATATAATAAACACCGATTCTTTGTTTGACTATATCGAAATCAAACAAAACAAATGGAAAGATTTCATTAATCAAAGCGATGATCCGGATGAAGTATCGGTTATTCGTAAATGCACAGCAAGCGGTAGGCCATTAGGAAATAATATATTTGTACAAAAACTCGAGAAGATATCCGGTCAAATATTACATGCGTTGCCGGTTGGCAGGCCAAAGAAGCTAAGTAGTAAAAAATAGGTGTCTGTCCCTAATTTAGTAATTTATGGGGCAAGCTGTATACTAAAGATATTGACAGGGTGGAATTACTGTGCTAGAATTCGTGTCGATGAGAAATTTTGAGCCGGATCAGCGCAGGCAGACACGTTTTAAATTGGAAACACCGGTTAGTTTTCAAGTCCGGGGAAGGCCTGAGTTTGTAACGACCCTAACCTCGGATATCAGCAATAACGGCTTAGGTTTTGATTCCGACGCTTTTATCCCCAATAATACCCTCATTATGCTTGAGGTTCCGGTATTGGCGAAAGTAATACATCCTGTAGGCAGGATTGCATGGTCAGCTTCGATGGTGCATTCTGATCGTTACAGGATAGGGGTTGAATTTATGGAAATGGATCCCGCAGAAAAGCATTATCTGAAAGATTATCTTTCATTAAAAGAGCAATAAGAAAGGAAAATAACAAATGGCAGATGAAGTAAAAAAGGAAGAAGTGAAGGAAAAACAGACAAATTGTCCATCTTGTAATAAACTGTTAAAGAAAATTCGCCGTTATTATCGTAATGGTAAACTTTATTGCGCTAAGAGATGCTGGATCAAGGTTGCTAAAACCCCGAAAGAGGAGAAAGCCAAGGAATAGGCATGAAAAAAACTTCATCAAGGGAACGCCGTTTACACCCGCGTCTTGAGCATAAGCTGCCGGTTAAGATCGTTGCTAATGGTTATGATTTTGTAACCAGTACCCATAATATCAGCTGTTTAGGGGCTTATTGTAACGTGAATAAATATGTTCCGCCTTTTACGAAGATTTCCGTGCGCCTTGACTTACCTTTAGCTGCGAAAGAAACATCAAATCACATATCTATAGTTGAGTGTAAGGGTGTGATTGTGCGCACAGAAGATGATCCTGCCGGAGGTTTTAATGTCGCGGTATTTTTTAATGAAATCAAAGAGCCGGATCGTAATAAGATAAATCAATATATTAGCCAGTTCCTTCCTAAAGAAGCCGCAGTAAAAATTTAAATTAATGCCGTGGGAAACGTTACTATTCCTAAACCGGTAAAATTAATCATAACCTTTATTTTTAAGGAAGAGGATACTTTTCTTAAGATAAAACCTTTACTTATGCGCCGTTTCGGGAAGGTTGATTTTGAAAGCCCGTTTCTTGAATTTACCCATACTGATTATTACGCCGAAGAATTTGGCGTTGGGCTCAAAAGAAAAATATTAAGTTTTAAAAAAAATATCCCTGCGCAAACTCTTGCCGATATAAAGTTATATACCAATAAATTAGAATTAAAGTTTTCCTCCGCAAACAAAAGAAAGATTAATATTGATCCGGGTTATTTAGATGAGGCTAAGCTTGTGCTTGCTTCTTCTAAAGATTTTTACCACCGTATTTATATTAATAAAGGGATATACGCGGAAATTACGCTTTTTTATAGAGGCAGGAATTTTCGCGGTTGGGAGTGGAGTTATCCTGATTATACGAGTAGCGAATATTTAGGATATTTTAACCATATTAGGGAGCTTTACCGTAAGCAAAAAAATGCCACCTAGATATCTGACAGCTTTTAGTGACGGCAGTTTACTTAAACTTTCCAGTGCCTTAAAAGACAGGCTTAATAATTGCGATATCTGTCCGCGTAAATGTAGGGTTAACCGGTTAAAAGAAGAGGTTGGATTTTGTAAGACAGGCTCACTTGCGCAAGTTTATAGCTATATGGCGCATCATGGCGAAGAGCCCCCGGTTTCAGGATCTCGCGGTTCAGGTACGATATTTTTTTCACACTGTAATATGGGTTGTTTATATTGTCAAAATTATGAATTTAGTCAAAAAGGGGAAGGTAACGATGCAGCTCCCGGAGAACTTGCCAAGATAATGCTCCGGTTACAGAAAATGGGTTGTCACAATATTAATTTTGTTACGCCAACCCATGTCCTTCCTCAAATTATTGAGAGTTTGCTTCTTGCAATTCCGGATGGATTAAAAATACCTTTAGTATACAATACCAGCGGTTACGATCTTTCTGAAGTTATCCGGTTACTTGATGGGGTTATAGATGTTTATCTTCCTGATATGCGTTATTCAAACGAGGAGATGGCAAAAAAATACTCCTGCGCTCCGGGATATCCTGAGTTTAACCGGAAGGCGGTTTTAGAAATGCACCGGCAAGTAGGTATTGCGCAGATGGAGGAAGTTGACGGCGTTGAGGTGATAAAACAGGGGATGATCGTGAGGCACCTAGTTTTACCGAAGAATATTTCAGGTACCGATGAGGTTATGCGTTTTTTGGCAGAAGAAATTTCTTTGGATGCTTATATATCCTTGATGAGCCAATATTTTCCCTGCTATAAGGCAGATAATTTTTCGGAGATTGCGCGGCGCATCACCATAGAGGAGTATGAAAAAGCTCAACAATTTATGTCGCAAAGGCAATTGTATAATGGTTGGATTCAAGAGTCAGGAGGGTTAGCGCGTTTTGCCGGAACTAACATTAAACCAATAGTTATCCACAGGGTAGGGGACGTTTAAACGTCCCCTACAGGTAACATTATGGAATTAAATAACTTAGGCGAACTTTTAAATTTTAGCGCAAAGCGGTTTCCAAAAAAAACCGCTTTAATTTTTGGCAGTAAAAAAATAACTTATGCGCAGCTTGAAAGTGCAGCTCTTTATTTAGCGGCAGGGCTTAGAAAGATGGGGATAGATAAAGGGGATAGAGTAGCGTTATATCTTGATAATTGCCCGGAGTTTGTAATCGGATACTATGCAATTCTTAAAGCCGGGGCAGTAGTTGTTCCGATTAATTATATGTTTAAGTCTGAAGAGACAGAGCACATATTAAACGATAGTAGTGTAGTTGCGGTTTTAACAAGCCGGGCATATTTAGATTTCATCATTTCATTAAAAAAGAGGATTAAAACTTTAAAATTTATCGTCAGCGCGCAAAAAGTATACCAGGAGATCCCGGATTTTCTTTCTGTTTCCGGTGATTTGAGCCTGCCAGAACAAACTGTCGTCATGCAAAAAGAAGATTTAGCAGTAATACTTTATACTTCGGGCACAACCGGGAAACCAAAAGGCGCTATGCTGTCACATGAAAACCTGATTTCTAACGCCGTAGATTCTTCCCGCGCTATCCGGGTAGGCAGGAAAGATACATTTATTTGTATCCTTCCTTTGTTTCATTCATTTGCTGCTACTGTTTGTATGAATATCCCGCTTCTAATTGGAGCAAAGATTGTTTTGATGAAGTCAGTAAGGCCTTTCCGCAGGGTAATCCGCTTGATCCGCCGTCACCGAGTCAGTATATTTACGGCTATTCCGTCAGTTTATAGCATACTTAAAGATACAAAGCTGCCCTGGATCTTATCAACTCCGTTTATCAAATTAGTTAATCCTGTGCGTGTGTGTATTTCAGGTGCTGCGGCATTACCAGCGCAAACTTTTCGCGATTTTGAAAATAAGTTTAAACTGCCGCTGCTTGAAGGTTATGGTTTAACTGAAGCTTCTCCGGTAGTAACGCTTAATCCTTTAAGAGGAATTAGAAAAGCTTCTTCAATAGGCCTTCCTGTCAGTTCGCGGATAAAAGTGCGTATAGTTGATGAAAACGGTAAAGATCTTCCGCCGGGGGATGTTGGTGAACTTATTGTCAGCGGCCCCAATGTTATGCGGGGGTATTATCTTCAGGAAGAAGCAAACAGGCAGACTTTACGCGATGGCTGGCTTTATACCGGCGATATGGCAAAGTTTGATAGCGAAGGTTATATTTATATCGTTGACCGTAAGAAAGACATGGTCAATGTGCGCGGCTTAAATGTTTATCCTCGCGAAATTGAAGAGGTGCTTTGCCGGCATCCGGAAATAAAAGAAGCAGCGGTTGTGGGGATTGCAGATGCACATAAAGGCGAAGTTCCTAAATGTTACCTGGTTTTAAAAGAAAAAAGCAAGCTGACAGAACGCGATGTTACCGCTTACTTAAAAAATCACCTGGCTTCCTATAAAATCCCCAAATATGTGGAGTTCCGTCAGCTTTTGCCAAAAAGCGCAACCGGCAAGATCCTTAAGCGCGCTTTATCCGGCGACGAGGAGGCAGTTAATGCGTAAGTTTTTTACTCCTTTTTATTTTCTTTACCGTAAACTTGTATTGGTCGATGATACGCCGCACCGGATTGCATTGGGCGCAGGAATCGGGATTTTTACCGGAGTTCTTCCCGGAGTAGGCCCCCTGGCTGCCTTGGCTCTGGCATTTCTTCTGCGCGCAAATCGCGCTGCCGCATTAATGGTCAGCCTGTTTACTAATACTTGGTTTACCCTGATTACCTTGGTAGCTTCAATAAAAATCGGCGCGTTTGTTTTAGGCAATGACTGGAATCAAATTTATAGCGAGTGGAAATTTTTTTTGAAGCATTTTCAATTTTTTAAACTTTTTGAGAGCTCAATTTTAAAAATTTTACTTCCTGTTATTCTGGGATATATAATACTTGCGTTGATAGGTGCAGTAGTAGTATACTTACTAATAAGGGTGGTATTTTATATGCAAAAAAGAAAAAAAATATTATTAACGCTATTAATTGCTGTAGGCGTTATTTCTTTGGGCACGGCATTGCTGCCAGCAGCTGATGATAGCGAATTATATTCTCAGGCGCGCAGTTTTTTTTCTTCCGGAGAAGATGATTTTGGTTATTTACAGCTAACTTTGTTGTTAGAGGAACATCCTGAATCGCGGTTTGCTGAACCGGTATTATTTGGGATTGGTGAGTATAATTTTAAAGTTAATAATCCCGGCGATGCCCGAAAGGCTTTTGAAGAATTTTTAAAAAAATATCCGTCTTCTCCGGCAAGGCCTTTTGCGTATGCATATCTGATTTCTCTTGCCCGAAAAAATAGCAATCTGGCTGTATCACAGGAACTTGAGAAAGAATTAGTTTCCAGCCAGCAGCTTAGTTTAATTTTCCGCGACCGAAAAGAGAAACGTTATCGCTCCGTAGCTTCTAAAAAGTACCGAGCGCTTTTGTATATTAATAAGGCCCAATTTTACGCAGATGGCGCGCTTTTGGTCGAAGTCTCCTACTAAATTATTCCTCCAGTTTTTCTTAGTTTTATTACTCCTTGCTGTAATAGTAACGTTAGTTACTAATTTCATTCTGTTCTCTAATCGCGAGGAAATCCTTAAACTTAATAATGAATCGGGGTCTGTTATCAATGCCAAAAACATTTGGTATATCCCGCCGTACTTTTTAAGCTTACAGGGGCTGATAGTAATAGAAAAAGACGGGCCATATCCGTTTCTTAAGGCCGGAATTATCACTGCCAGGTTTTCTTTAAAAGATCTTTTTATTAAGCGTAAATTGACTTTACTTAAAATCCGCGCTTCAGAGTTAAATCTGGATTTCCCGCGTTTGCGTAAATTCCTTAAGGATAATTACCGCCAATCACTGGATTTTATAAGCCTTTTACCTAAAGTGGAAAAGGCTATTTTCGAATTTCCTAAGATACGATTTGATAAATTTTCAGGCAACAATAACCTGAACGCTAATTTTAAGTTTTGGATTGACGGAGATTTAGTCCGCGGGGAAGGTAAATTTCAGAGTGATGGCCTGCTGTTTATTAATCAGCCTACTGAGTTTATAGGGCAGGGGAGATTTATCCAATCGGGTATGGCTATCGAGAGTTTTGAGCTTTTTCAGGAAAATGCTTATCTTAAACTATGGGGAGATTGGAGCGCCCAGGAGCTCTCTTTACAGGGTTTTTCTTTTCTTAATGATTTCTTTGCTCCTTTAAAAAATACTCCCGAAAAAAAAGAGCCTCCGGCTAACTTATTCTCCCGGATCGGGCTGATGTGGCGGAGCAAACCCGTGTCTCCGTCGCTAATAGAGCTCTCTAAGGATGATTTGAATATATTTGATATCAACGCTAAAATCCGCTTAAGTTTCCCGGAAGTCAAAATAAGGCAGCTTAATTTTTCTTTGAATAATATCCCGGTTCAATCAAACGGAAGCATTTGGTTAATTCCTCAGCCTTCAATGCAGCTTTATTTTTCCAGTAAAAATATCAATTCTTCCCTTGCTGGTACTATCAAGGATTCAGCTTTTAATGGAGCACTTGAAGTGTTAATTGATAACGATGATTCTGAGGTTAAGTCCCAGGAGAAAGTAAAAATTACTACGGATAGGTTCTCTTTTTCACTTAAAGAGTGGCCTTATTTGAAATTCCGTTTTGATCAGGGTGATTTTTATTATAGCTCCGATAATAAAAATTACGAGATTGCATTAAATGATCTCAAAAGTAGCTTATTTTTGGGTAACAGGCGATATAAAACTCTGCAATTCGAAGGTAATTGCGCCGGTGGAGAAATTAAGGGTGAGGGAAAAATTGATACTGCTTATTTTCCTTTTCGGTCTAATTTTGATGTTAAACTTGAAGGCCAGTCAGCGCAAGCGCTATCAAATGCGGTTGAGTATTTTAAAAAAGTTGAAGGCGGGGTTTCTACAACATTTACTTATTCTAATTATCCGGAGCATAATCTGGATGGGGCGCTTCAGTTGTCAAAAGGCGTGCTGAATAAACTTGATTTTTTTCAATGGTTAGGCGATCAGTTTGCTTTGCCTTCTTTAGAAAAGCTGAATTACGACACATTTTCTTTAGCTTATAAAATCACTCCGGAAGGGGTTTTTTTGAATGATATTGATTTAAAGGCGGATAAGGTAAAGCTTTCAGGTAAGTACGGATTAAGAAAAGATAATTTTGTTTCTAGTAGGGTGACATTAACCATGGATAGGGAGTTACTAGAAGAATCAGATAAATTTACTAAGTTGCTTAATTTAGTAGGTCAAGATTTAAAAGTATTTGATTTTGATTTTCAGATTTCCGGGCCTCTTGAGACAATGAACTTTCAATGGAAAGAATCGGAGTTTAAAAATAAGCTTAAGCATTCAATTCCGGGGTTTATAGAGCGGCGGATTGAGAAAAATGTAGAAGAGGCAATTGCCTCGATTGTAGCAAAGTAATATTCTTTGTAAAATGAATTGAAAGTTTTTACTATTAAAACACTGAGGGAAAAATGAAAAGAATACTTATATTTATTCTGCCGATTCTGATAATTGTTACTTTGGGCTTTACTGTTTTTGGCGTTATTCAAGCCCGATTTACCGAAGACCGGCTTATGGATGATCTCAAGCGTAAAGCTAAGACCGTTGACGAAAGCCTAGAGTTATCTGCTAAGTTTATACTTTTAAATAATGATTTAAAGTCCGCTAACCGATTAGTCGAAAATTTCCAAAAAAGAGAACGGTTCCAAGGATGTGTTATATACGATAAAAACGGCCAAATCATTGCCATTACCGAGCGTTTTTCTGATTGGAAGAATAAAGAAAAAATGTATCTTGAAGACATCTTAACGGCTAAAATTCCGCGCGGTGCTTTAGAGAAATTTAAAGATTATTCGGTTTATAGCTATATTATCCCCGTGCTTGATGACGACAATAACATATTGGGCCTGGTTGAGGTAATATATGATACTTCATATCTTTTTAATGCCCTGACAGAGCTTTGGCGCAGGATAAGCGTCACTTTGATTACCCTTATTTTTCTTATAACTTTAGTTACTTTTTTAATTCAAAGGCAGATCTTTATCCTTCCTGTTCGCCGATTAACCAAATGGTTTGGGCATTTTCAGCGGGGAGAAACCGATAAATTACGCCCTTTTGAAGAAAAAGGGGAATTCGGAAAACTTGTTAGCGAGGTGGAGCAGGTTGCTTTGAGTTTAAGGGTTGCAAGGAAGGTGGTTTCTGATGAGGCACAGGTACGTATTAAGAAAGACGAATTATGGACTGAGTCAAAATTAAGAGATCTTGTGCATGCAAAACTGGGAGAAAATGCGTTGGTCGTTGTTTCTAACAGAGAACCCTATATGCACATTATACAGGAATCAACCGGGAAGCCTAAATGTGTGCGGCCTGCAAGCGGGGTAGTTACGGCAATAGATCCGATCTTGCGCGCTTGTGGAGGGACTTGGGTTGCGCACGGAAGCGCTGCCGCTGATAGAAGTTTTGTAAATTCAAAAGATAAACTTGGAGTGCCTCCGGAAGATAATCGCTATATACTAAAAAGAGTCTGGCTGTCAAAAGAAGAGGAGGAAGGTTATTATTACGGTTTTGCAAACGAAGGCTTGTGGCCATTGTGTCATGTAACTCATACTCGTCCAATATTTAGAGAATCTGACTGGCAGATGTATAAAAAAGTAAATCATAAATTTGCCCAGAGTGTTTTGGATGAGCTTCCCGTGAAGAATCCTTTTGTGTTTATTCAGGATTATCATTTTACCTTGCTTCCTAAAATAATTAAAGAAAAGCGGCCGGATGCGATAATCGCGCTTTTTTGGCATATCCCTTGGCCGAATCCAGAAGTATTTGCTATATGTCCGTATCATCTTGAGATTTTAGACGGGATGCTTGGATGCGACCTGATCGGGTTTCATGTGCAGAATCACTGTAATAATTTTCTTGATACCGCTAATAGGTTGATCGAGTGCCGGGTAGATACGGAAAAATTCAGCGTGGTAAGCAAAAATAAAGAAACATTTATCAGGTCTTTTCCTATAAGTGTTAATACTCCTGCAGTAAGCGGAAAATCAAAATTAGCCGCGGAAGAAATAAACAAAATTAAAAATGAGTATGATCTGCAAGATAAAATTATAGGAGTAGGTGTTGAAAGGATTGATTACACCAAAGGGATTATCGAACGCATTATGGCAATTGATAGATTTCTTGAGAAATATCCCGAATATAGAAAAAAGTTTGTATTTATACAGTTAGCCGCGCCCAGCAGAACTCATATAAAGCGTTATCATGAACTGATGGGGGAGATCGATGAATTAGTGGAAAAGAAGAACTGGAAATATTCTGAGGGAAGCTGGAAGCCGATTATATATCTAAAACGCCACTTTTCTCCGGAAGAGATTGAACCGTATTATGCGCTGGCAGATTTTTGTGTGGTTAGTTCGTTGCATGACGGCATGAATCTGGTAGCAAAAGAATATGTTGCATCAAAAACTGATGCCAGTGGCGCATTGATCCTAAGTAAATTTACCGGAGCAGCTAGAGAGTTAACAGACGCAGTATTGATAAATCCCTATTCCATTGAAGAATTTGCTGATGCGATAAAATTCACTGTCGATATGCCTATTGATGAAAAAAGAAAGCGTATGGAAAATATGCGCAAGGCCGTTACCGAAAATAATGTCTATAAATGGGCAGGGAATATTATTACCGAACTTACTGCGCTGAAAAAAACGTAAACAGGATTAAGCTATGGAACACATATTTAGGAATTGGGAAACGTTAAAAGAAAAACTTAGAGGGAAATATTTGTTTATTTTTCTTGATTACGATGGCACGCTTACCCCTATTGTAAAAACTCCAGAGCAAGCGGTATTATCAAAGGAAATCAGGGAAATACTAAAAATATTATCAGAAAATCCTTACTGTAAAATAGCAATTATCAGCGGCCGGTCGTTAGAGGACGTAAAAAATAAATTTAACTTAAGAAATCTTGTCTATTCTGGCAACCATGGATTAGAAATCGAAGGCCCAAAAATCAAATACATAACTTCGGTTTCATCGGGATATAGAAAAATTATTAATCAGATAAAAGACGAGTTAAGTAAAAAAATTATTCCTTTTAAGGGTGCTTTTATAGAAGACAAAGGGTTATCTATTGCGCTGCATTTTCGGAATGTAGATCAGAAACAGGCCTCTATAATAAAAACTATTTTTCATGAAGTTATAATTGTTTATTTGGTGAAAAATAAAATTAAAGTTAAGCCAGGAAAAAAAGTACTTGAAGTCAGGCCGCCTTTGGAATGGGATAAGGGTAAGGTTGTGTTGTGGCTCTTGGCAAGGCAGAAGTTTGCAAGGATAAAAAAGGAAATTTTATCGGTTTATATAGGAGATGATACCACTGACGAGGATGCTTTTAAAGCGATTCAGCGCATAGGTATCACTATTCTTGTGGGTAAAACAAAAGGCTCTCACGCGCGTTATTGCTTAAGAAATCATGATGAAGTTAAAGAGTTTCTTGAAAGGATCGTAAAGTTGCAAAAGGAGGCAATCTAATGGCGGAATTACGAGAAGCTAAAGAGCCGTTTAGATTTCATACCAGACTGCATTTGACAGAGCTAACCGGATTTAAGGCCGGAACGTTAGAACAACTTTTGTTCTTAATTAAGAAAGTGCCCGGTTCAAGCATTTATCATCATACTCATCGATTTCTGCAGCAGCATCAATACTTGTCTCCTGAGCCACCGAACGATTTTGCCTATTGGGTTACGGAAGTTATGGGGGAGGACGAATTGGGGGAGAAATTAGCAAGTATTGATACTATCCAATATCATGCAATTCGGAACCTAAGAGAGAGAATAGTTTTTACTATCGACGATCATCTTAAAAAATCATCTTCCGCTAAACTGAAGTTTTCTAGGAAAGACGAAGAATTTTGTTTTATGAAGTCGGTCAGTTTTATTGTCCCTACGGCATATATTGCGGTTAATTTAAAACAATTTGCAGAAACGCTTGAAAAAGTAACATTCGATTCCATTTATTTTCACATTTTTGAATCTCGGCTTAGGTTGGAGCGCAGTAGCAATGATTTTTCAAATTGGATAGAAAATTCTTTAGGGGATAAAAAATTAGCAAATGATATAAGCAGGTTTGATCCGTATACTCAAACATTAGAAAATCTCAAGAAAATCCTGATAAGAATCGTTAAAAAAAGAATAGAGGAATAAAAATGGCGCAAATAAGAGAATATATTCCTATCGTTGGCCAATCGGTTATTGAGGATTTGCAGCTTCTTGCCGATAGATTACGCGGTAAGATAATACAGCATATTAATTCTACGGCTGTAGGCGGAGGAGTTGCTGAGATATTAAACCGCATGGTTCCTTTGTTAAAAGAGCTGGGTGTTGATACCCGATGGGATCTGATAAAAGGAGGCGAGCAGTTTTTTGAGGTTACTAAAAAATTCCATAACGCTTTACATGGCAGGAAAGAGAGCATAACTCAACGTGATTTTGATATATTTATGGATGCAAGTTCTAAAAATATTGAGGAAGTAGTAATAACAGGTGATATTGTTTTTGTCCATGATCCGCAGCCAATAGTGTTGGTTAAAAAGAAATCCGATAATAAATGGATCTGGCGTTGCCATATTGATGTGTCTAATCCCAATCAAAAAGTCTGGAATTTCTTAAAGGAGTTTATCGGTAAATATGATTCTGTTGTGTTTTCTGCGCCTAGTTTTTCGCAACCGCTACCAATAAGGCAATTTTTGATTTCTCCGTCCATTGATCCGTTAAGCGATAAAAATAAAGATCTTCCGCAAGAAACAATTGATGTGGTTTTGCGTAAATACGGAATATCTAAAGATAAGCCTATATTGACGCAGATCTCTCGTTTCGATCGCCTTAAGGATCCGGTTGGCGTTATTGAAGCTTATCAGCAGGTAAAACGTTATATTGATTGTCAGTTAATTTTAGCAGGAGGGGCTGCTGTTGATGATCCTGAGGGGATAGAAGTTCTGGAAGAAGTCAAGGAAAAAGCTAAAAAGGATCGGGATATACATATCTTGTTGTTATCTCAAAACGATATTGAAATAAATGCTTTACAGCGAGCCTCAACGATTATAATTCAGAAGTCTCTCAAGGAAGGGTTTGGCCTTACGGTTTCGGAAGCGCTTTGGAAGGCTAAGCCGGTGGTGGCTTCGAACGTCGGGGGCATTCCTTTACAAATAAAACATAAATATTCCGGCTTGCTTTGTCATTCGATTGACGGAGCTGCCTTTGCCATAAAGCAACTACTTAACAGCCCGGAATATGCCAAAAAATTAGGGGAAAACGGTAGAGAGCATATTAAAAATAATTTTCTGTTAACGCGCCATTTACGCGAATATATGCTGTTGTTTCTTTCATTGTATCATCAAGGGGATGTTGTTTATCTGTAAAATTTTAACGGGGAGAAAGAAAAAAAACAAAGTTGACATCCACACAAATGTGTGGTATATAGGAGGTATGGTTGAGCTAACTCCTAAACAAAAACAAGTCCTCGATTTTATCCGCCAAAAGAGCGCGCAGGGTATTCCGCCGACTATTCGCGAAATTGCCGCTCAATTCAAGGTGTCTTCAACAGGCACAGTGCGTGATTATTTGACTGCGCTTCAGAAAAAAGGGTATCTTAAGATAAATCAGAAGATCTCCCGCGGTATTGAGCTGTTGCGGCATCCGTTAAAAATTCCGATTTTAGGTAATATCCCTGCCGGTAATCCTCAGGATGCTTATGAAGATATTCAAGGATATGTTGATTTAGAGGGTATTTTCCCTGTTGAGAGAGCAGGGGAGGGAATCTTTGCTTTACGGGTGAAAGGTGAGAGCATGGTTGAGGCCGGGATTATGGATGGAGACCTGGCAGTGATCCGGCGCCAAAGCCTAGCAGCAGAAGGGGAGATTGTGGCAGCAATTTTAGAAGGAAATAATGAAGTAACTTTAAAGCGCTTGAGGCGAAAAGGGAGTCAGGTTTTTCTTGAGCCTGCCAATCCGCATTTTGCGCCGATTTATGCGGATTTTAATATTCTGGGGAAGTTGATTACAATTCTGAGGAAATACTAACTTTAATGTAGGGGAGGTTTAAACCTCCCCTACACCTGTGGATAACTTTTATGCTACTTTCCGGTTTCAACCCTAACGCGCGTTGGGATAGGAATATCGAAGGCGCCTACGATGACCCTGATAAGCTTAAGGCAAAAATCCAGGTGCTTGCTTTTTTTAGCGGGGCTAAAGTATATCCGCGTATTTTTATGATGAGCGGAAAGCGCTACCGGATCAGGAAACTCAATTACACCTGGCAAAAGCGCCAAGGTAGCGAGCTCATCAGTTGTTTTTCAGTCAGCACTGCCTGCGATATATACCAACTTTCTTTCAATCACTCTTCTTGTGCCTGGAAATTAGATAATATATTTTAGGGACACTTTTTGAAATTTAATTTTCATGTTAAAAAGTGTCCCTATTTGTCACTTGTAACTTGTCACGTGGTAACCAGTTAATTTTTTATATGATCCTCCACATCGACATGGACGCTTTTTTTGCCTCTATAGAGCAGGCAATTAATCCCCGGCTCAAAGGCAAACCTTTGATTGTCGGCTCCCGCAATAGCCCGCGTTTTACCGTGGTTTGCGCAGCAAGCTATGAAGCTAAAGCTTTAGGAATTACTTCCGGCATGCGTTCCCAGGATGCCTTCAGAATATGCCCTAATTTATCTTTTGTACCTGCCCAACAAGACCGCTACATCTGGACATCCCGGCAAATTTTTACATTTTTAAAAGGCCTGGGGTATCCTATACAATATTGTTCTATTGATGAGTTTACACTGGATATTGGCGATACCCAAAATTGCCATAAATTAAGCAGTGGAATTCAGGAAAAAATTACCCAGGATTTCGGGATTACTGCTTCAATAGGTATAGGAAAAAACTATCTTTTAGCAAAGCTTGCCTCTAAACTTAAAAAGCCTGCTGGATTCCTTGAAATTAACGAAGAAAATCTGGAAGATATTCTTAAGGGAGTTCCTGCAAAAAAAATATGCGGGGTAGGGGAGGCAACTAATTTACTTCTTGAGAATTTAGGGATAAATACTTGCCTTGATCTTTATCAGAAAGATGTTCTTTTTCTAAAAGAATATTTAGGCCAATATGGTATTAATCTTTATTTTGGTTTACATACAAAAGAAGAAATTTCTATTTCAGAGCATGAAGATTTGCCTAAGTCAATTGGGCATTCATATACATTAAGTAAGCCTAACCAAAACCCCGGGTTTATAAGCGCTTGGTTTAGGCTTTTATCTGAAAAAGTAGCCGAGCGTTTACGTGCGCAAGATTTACTGGCCAAAACAGTGCATCTTTGGCTTGAGCTGCCTGAATTTGGGCATTTTAGCCGCCAAAAAAGCTTTTCTAATGCTACTGATGATGGAGCTCTAATTGCCACTAGAGCAATGGAAATAATGGCTAAAAATGGCCTAATATGGCCTAATATTAGGGCTATTGGGGTGACTTGTTCAGGGCTTATTTTGAAGGAGTATGAACCGTTATTTTTAGAGGATAAAAAAAGAAATAACCTGCTTAAGGCAGTTGATCGGATTAATCAGCGTTTTGGAGAAGAAGCAATTTTTCCTGCGGTGATTAAGCTAACTAATCCAACCACAGGGACACTTTAAGTTAAACAAGCAAAAAATACGATATGAACGTTAAAAAAATAATCATTGTAACACTATATTACAAAAAGAGATAAATCAAGTACTTCCTAGATTGGCAAGTTTACATAAGATATATTATAGGCACTAGTGCGACATAAGAAGATAAAGAAAATAGGCTGTTTATAAGGAAGATTTTATGCTCGCTTGCTTTATATAGGCGTTTATTTGAGTCAACTGTTCTCTGCTTGGTTTATTCTTATCTTTGAACCATCTTTGGATTGTTCTGGGACTTATCTTTAAATAATCAGCTAATTCTTTTGTCTGAAAACTCCCCGCATAAAAATGAAGTTTATGTAATTTATACCACTCTTCTAGTTCTCTTTCCATATATCTAGCCTCCCTTAAGGTGTCTTACAGCCTTCTAAAAATCGCTTATATTTTCGCTCTAAAAAAAGCCCATTTTGGGTATTTTTATATATAATATCAAAAAGTTTTAAGCTATCTGTATGTTCATATATAAACATGTAATTCCAGCCGTTCTTGGTTTTTTGTTTATAAATTGTCCTTTTTGGCATGCCAAGATTTGTTAAATTATTCTCCAAGCTGTTTATAAAATCTTCGGAACCGCTGACAAATTTTGCTCTTAAAGGGAAATTTATCCGGCATTTATTAAAGAATACACTGCCATCGCCATCAAAAACACCTCTTATAAAATCAGATAAATATTCTTGCGGAACTTTCGGAAACTTGACTATAAGGCTTTTTTTGGGTATAACACACAAAGTTTCTAAGTCATGCGCTAGTTTTTCTCTTGCAAAGTGAAAATAATACAAGCCTTTTTGGTGCCTAGAAGCTGATATATTATGCGCAGAATTCAAAACCTTTTTAACTTTTTCAAGCAGCTCCAGATCGTTAATAGATAAAGAAACAGTGCCTGTTTTAGATACGCACCCATCCGTAATAATCAAACCTAAAACATATGCCATTTCAGATGACCAGGTGCTAAAAAAATTCTCGTTTATATCATAAAAATTTTGAGGAAGTTTATATTGTTTTTGTGCTTCAATTCGCGCTTCTGACTTAGTTCGCTGCGCTATGCCGTATTTTTTGAGTTTTTTATAAATTGCAACCCGTGAGACTGAATATAGTCCGGCTATTATATCCTCTAAGGATTTTTTCTCATTTATGTATAAATTATATAGCTTCTCTTTTGTTAATTCGCTCAGTTTCTTCATCTTTATTAGCATTTTGTATTTTGATTATTTTACCATTAATTAAGCCATCTGCTACTTTTTTATGCGCTTTTTTTTATGATTCGATTTAGAGCAGGTTCTTGCCAAAAATATGCTATACTTTAGCCATGGATGTCAGGCAAAAATTACAACTTAGAAGATTACTAATCCCCCATTTGAGCCAATCTTTAAAGATACTTGCCCTGCCTTTAACGGAATTAAGAGGGCTTGTGGAAGCAGAATTAGAGCAAAATCCTTTTTTAGAAGAGGTTCGGCCTCCTCCCTCCTCCACTTTTTCAAATGTAACCCAGGAAGAACAGGATTATCGTATTAGCCAGATAACCCGGCCCAAGACTCTTCAGGATAGCCTGCTTGAACAATTAGGAATTGCCGCAACTAATGATGAGGAATTACGAATAGGCCAGGAACTTATCGGGAATATTGATCAAAATGGATACCTAAAAGCAAGCCTTGAATATATTGCATCGACCTTACAGGTAAGTTTAGAAAAAGTCAAATCTACGCTTGAGATTATTCATGATTTTGAGCCCGTAGGCATTGGGGCCCTAAATCTTGAAGAATGCCTTTTGCTCCAGCTTGAAGCCGCAGGTTTTGATGACCCCAGGCTTATTGAAATAATAAGAAACCACCTGCCGGATATTGCTAAGAAAAATTATACCCATATTGCCAAAGCCCTTAAAATCAGCCTTGAAGAAGTAAAACCGCTTATCAGCCGGATTGCTTCTTTAGATCCTAAACCGGGGCTTATTTATTCCCAAGAAGAGTTACCCATAGTGGTTCCGGATGTTACTATTGAGGAAAAAGATAAAGGTTTTGAAATCAGCATTTCTAACGGCCAGATGCCAATTTTTAGGATCAATGATGAATATCGTGATGCGATGCGGGAAAATCCGATGTCAGATGAGGAAAGAGCAATTTTAAAAAAACAGCTTGATGAGGCGTTGTTTTTAGTAAGAGCGGTTGCAAAACGTAAAGAAACATTAGTCCGGGTTGTTGAATCTTTGGTGGGAATACAATCACAGGCTTTGCGCCATGGCCTCACGCATCTTAAGCCGCTTACTTTTCGGGAATTAGCCCGTCAACTTGGGCTGCATGAAACTACTATTGGCCGGACAGTCGCCCATAAATACATAAAACTTAAAAATGGCACTGTAGCATTAAAAGATTTTTTTTCCGGGAAGCGCCAGGATAAAAATGGGCATACTTTGTCAGCTACCTATATTAATAGCCTTATCCGGTCTTTAATAGATGTTGAGGATAAAACAAAACCGCTTAGTGACCAGGATATTGCTGGTATTATTAGCCATAAATATCAGGTAGATATTCCAAGGCGTACTATCGCGCAATATCGTAGGCAGCTTAGAATTGCATCTTCTTCTTACAGAAAAAACGTTAAATAAATTTATGTAGGGGAGGTTTAAACCTCCCCTACGCCGTGCAAATTTTTTATTTGATTAAGACTTTAAGGCGAGTGCGGTCAGGTTGATTAAGCGGTTGACGAGCTTTAGGTTTTCCAGAGTAAATTTCTTTTCAGAGCTTTTAAGCGTTCCCAGGTTCATTACTCCCTTTAGTTCATCCTGTAAGCTAAACGGTACTACCATAGAAGAGTTAAGATGAGGCCGGTTAAGATAAGGCAATATTCGGTTGTCAGAAGTCTTATCGTCAATAACAAACGACTCCCCTTCTTTTAACGCCAATCCCGAAATACCCTCTCCTATCCTGACTTTAGTCTTTTTTACCACATCTTCAGATAATCCGCGCGCTACCTTGATGGTGAGGTATTTTTCGTTTTTGTCGGCAAACATAATAGAGCCGATATCAGCGCGGCTGACTTCAAAAACTACCTCTAAAAGGGCTTCCAGTATCAAAATTTCTTCACTTTCCTTATGATGTTTAATGTTGTCGTAAGCAAGTGTCAGCGTATAACCAAGCATTTTCTTGAGTAATTCTACCAGGGAAAATGTATTTTTTAAAGAGATAGTTTTTATCTTTAACAATGCGCTCCAAAGTTCCTCTTCGTTGATATTGAAGCGTTGAGAAAGTTCGCGGCAGTATTCCCGGGAAGGCCGGTTTATGATCATCGGCCCGAGAATGATGTATCCTAAGGCAGGCGCGCCGTTAATCTGCAGCGGTACGGCACAATGCGTTAAACCCCATTTGCAAACGTAACTTAAATTTTTATCAATTTTTCCTTCTCCACCAAGAAATGTAGGCAGGCAGGAATATTCAAAGCGCGGTGAGGCGCTGCGCATGATCTGGCAGAAACTGTGCTCTATGCTTGCGGCTGTAAGAAATTTACCTTCGGCATCAACAAGGCGGATATCAATTTCTGCGAATGATGCAAAATTATCCTGAATTTCTTTCCAAAGTTTAAGATCAAGCAGTTTTGATAAAGAGTAGTTTGTATTATTTTCTTTTTTCATTTTTAAGCAACCCGAATTTACACATCTTTTTATATAAAGTAGTCCGATTGATCCCCAAAATTTTTGAAGCTTCTTTGCGGCTTCCTTGCACGGCTTCAAGCGCCTGGATGATTGCTTCTTTTTCAGGTGATTCAAGCGCGGTTTTAAGTTTAAAAGCTCCCTTATTTTCCTGGGATTTTATGCGCAGGAATTCCGGTAGATCCTCAACTTTTATTTCAGTGTTTTTACTTAATACTGTGGCTCTTTCAATAATATTCTCCAGTTCCCGGATGTTTCCCGGCCATTGGTAGTTTATCAAATGCATAAGCGCGTCTTCAGTTATCTTGTCAATTTTTTTACTGATATTTTTAGAATGTTTTTTGATGAAATGCCTTACAAGCAGCGGAATATCTTCTTTACGTTCTCTAAGAGGCGGTAGATTGATGGAAATTATATTTAGGCGGTAATAAAGGTCTTTACGGAATTTGCCTTGGATAATCAGGTCTTCAAGATGTTGATTAGTGGCAGAAATTATTCTGACATCTATCTGGCGGGTTTTGTTTTCGCCGACGCGTTCAAATTCTCCGTCTTGAAGTACGCGTAAAAGTTTTACCTGCAAAGTAAGAGAAAAGGCGTCGATTTCATCAAGGAATATCGTCCCGGTATTTGCTGCTTCAAAGCGGCCTTCTTTATCTTTTATTGCTCCGGTAAAAGAGCCTTTGGCGTGCCCAAAGAGTTCGCTTTCAAGCAGGGTATCTGTAAGTGCTCCGCAACTTACTTCTACAAAAGGCTTGCCTTTTTCCTGCTCATTACATTTGTACAGGGCATGCGCAATCAGGCGTTTACCGGTACCGCTTTCACCTTGTATGAGTACGGTTGAGCGGCTTTTAGAAATCGCTTCAATCAGCGAGTATATTTTTTGCATCTTAAGAGATTTTCCGATTATCTGATGAAAATTTTCGCGATTGGTAGTAGATAGCGCTTCTTTAAGCTCAATATTTTCTTCTTTGAGCCTTTCCTGCTCAAGCAGGCGCGAGATGAGTATTTTTATTTCTTCATCCGCTATGGGCTTTGTGATGTAATCATAGGCGCCTAATTTTATTGCCTTTACCGCGTTTTCTATGCTGGCATAGCTTGTCATTAAAATTACCGGTGTATTTTTATTGATTATTTTTATTTGTTTAAGCAGTTCGATACCGTCCATATGCGGCATTTTTATATCGGTAAGTATCAGGTGGGCGTGGTGCTGTTTTAAGGTATCAAGCGCTTCTTTACCGTCTGAACAAGCAGTTACGGCGTAGCCGCAGTGGCTTAAGAGTTCGCGCAGGGAATGCCTGATAAGGGGCTCATCATCCACAACCAGGATGTGAGGTTTTCCGTTGAAATCGTTGTTATGCATTTTCCAGGTATTTTTTAGGTATGAATACGGTAAAGGTAGTTCCGGTTCCTTCTTTGCTTTCAACCCGGATCTTTCCGTCGTATTTATTGATTACCTCTTTACATATCGAAAGGCCTAAACCTGTGCCTTTATCTATACTTTTTGTAGTGAAAAATGGCTCGAAAATCTCTTCTTTAATGTCCGGGGGGATCCCAACGCCACTGTCTTTAAAACTAAAATTCAACCCTTCTTCTATGATTTTAGCTTCTATTTCTAGCCTACCACCATCAGGCATAGCGTCAAATGCATTTTTTATTATATTTACCACTACATGCGATAGCCCAAAATCAAGCACGCGGGGAAGATTTTCCATAATTTTATTATCAATTTTAACTGCCGTGTGCATACGATTGTGGAAAATATCCAGAGAATCATTGATCAGCTCGCGGATATCGGTATAGATTTTTGTTTTAGGAGCAGTTGAGTTAACCTGGCTGGAAAATTCTAAAAGCGATTTGGTGGTATTTGCAATGCGGTGCAGGCCTTTTTTGATTTCAAGCAGGTATTCACGCACTACTGATTCTTGAGTTACTTTTTCAAGCAGCATGTTGGTATAGCGGATTATGCCGTCAAGTGGATTATTGACTTCATGGACTATGCCTGCGGCTAATTTTCCTACCGAGGCGTATTTCTCAAGAAGTACTTTATGCTTGTCAAAGGCAGCCTTCTCTTCTTTTAGGTAATCTGATTGTAATAAGTGCTCTGCAGCAAGGCAGGCATATTGACAGATAGTTTCCGCGAAATTTAAATCTTTTTCATCAAAAGGCAGCCCGCTTGATTTATCCGCGATATTCATAATTCCAAGAAGCTTGTTATCACTAACAAGTGGTATCGAGATAAAAGAATCAGTGCGGTAATGCTTAAACCCATTTTTCTTAAAGCGGATATCAGATTTAAGGTCTTTTACAAGCACTGCTTTTTTGATGTCAGCTACTTTTCCGGTAATTCCCTCTCCTATTTTTTGCGTAAAATGCGTAATCGGAAGAGCCCCGGAGTTATAAAAAGAATCAAGCACCAGCTCTTTTTTTTCGGCATTAAAAAGGAAAAGCGAGCCGCATTCGGCAGAAAGTATGTTCATTAGCTTGCGTAGGGTAATTTTTAGGAAATCGTTTATTGCTTGTTTATTATCTTGGGTAATGGTGTTAGGGCCTGTCATGGGGCATCTTTGGAGATCTTATCAAGAAAAGCTTCCGCTGTTTTCTTGAGTTTAGTCTTGGGGTATTCTTTAAGTAGTGCTTCTACGGTTTCTTTGGCTTTATCCTTATCTTTTAACTGGTGTAGGTATATTAGCGCTTTGTTAAGGTAAAGTTCTTCAAGGTTTATCTTTCCTTTATATTTTTCTAAAATCAGATCCATAATGGCCACGGTTTGCGGCCAGTCTTTGATCGCGCTGTAACATTGTACAGCTAGGATGTGCATATTAAAAGAAATCGGTGTATTTGGGTATTTATTTGCTAAGCCAAGGTAATGATTAGCAGCATCTTTAAAAGCTTCTATAGACTTATCAGGCTGAAATTTGCTGTAGTAATATTCTGCAATATAAGTAGGGATTGAAATTCCCCGCACAGTAGTGGGAAATTTTTCTATTATTGCCCGATATCCGTTTAGAGCCTCTCCCCACTTATTTTCTTTTTCAAATGTGTTCGCGCTAAAGAATGAGATTTCAGCAAGCAGGTTATCGTTATCTGTGTGGCGAGAAGCCATCTCCTTAAGGAATTTGCGGCAGTCGGAGTACTCCTTTTTTGCTAAATATAATTTCGCGATTTCAAATTCGGCGTCTATGCTTAAATTATTTTTTGCATGATCAGTATAAAATTTTTTGAAAAGCTCGACGGTGCGTTGAAGCTCATTTGGCGGCGATGCATCAGGATTTTGGTAGATTTTTTGAGCCTTCTGTTTTAAGTGCCAGAACTTTTTTTCTATTGCGTAGGTATCATTCCCGCACCCAGAAAGCATGATCAAAGCAACAAGTAAAAAAACCGGAAGTTTAATTAGTTTATACTTATTCATTTTTGTGTGTTTTGTTCCCTGTTTTTTAAATAGAATAAAGTTGTAGCGATAGTAACTACAGGGTCAACGATTAATGAGTTAACTATTATTGCAAATATCGTAAGTAAAACCGTGATCTCAGGAAAAAATTTGTTCATTAGCAGGCTTGTCTGGTAATTAAGCACTATTACCGGTATTAAAAGCATCATCGGAAGCCCTACAAGCATAACAGTAGGAAAAAATCTTTTTGCGCAAAATACAAAAGATTTCATTATTGCAGGCAAAAATTTTTCTTTTCCAATCAGAATGAACGGGAAAGCGTAAACAAAAAATGACTGGATCAATACAGCCATAAAAAAATTAATCACAATCGGTATCGGGCCGAACCAATATCTGGGGCCGGCGAAAAGCAGCTTCCGGTAACCATTACGAAAATAAAATTTAAGGAAATACTCAAGCAGGTTCCCGAATAGGACAAAGATTATAACGATAAGTGTTGCCAGTAAAAAAAGTGAAACGTAGTTTTTTGCGGAGTGTGCAAAAACGCTTTTAAATTTAGAAGTTTTATTATGAAAGTAATCAGCGGTATAATTAATCGCTATCGCAGTCAGCAATGCCCCCGCAACAGTTGAAAGTACCATCCTTAAATTTGCGGAAAGTTTTGGTATTAAAATAAAATTAGCCGGATAATGCAAATAAATTTCTCCGAAAAAAGTGCGGATAAAAGGCGCGGTAATTACGTGTAAAGGCATGCGCGGGTAAAAATAAATGAATATTAACGCGATAGCTTCAATTCCGGCAAATACTAAGAAAGGGGCATAAATTTTAGGGTTTTTGAAGAAACTTTCTTTTGTTTCGGAGAAAGTTTCAAAAATTAAGGAGAAAATCGATTTTTTTTCAGGCATATTGCTTAAAGGATGTTATGTTTATAATTTTAAACAAAAGTCTTTGAAGTATAACATAATTTTTGCTCTTGTCAAGTGTATAACTAGTTT
>CAKKSP010000042.1:0-18365 GCA_919902045.1 Omnitrophica bacterium GWA2_41_15
ACAATACTGGCCTTACCTGCAAGAATTCTTTCTTTCAATTCCTGCTCTGAACTTATGTTATCTACTAAGAGTTTTCCTCTTCCGATCTCAAAACCAAAATGAGCATCGCTTCCGGCAATCATGGGAAGTTGTTTTACTTGGCTTATCTCATGAGCAATTTTATTTGCGTCAATATTACCAAAGTTCCTTAATCTAGCGTTAAATCCTTCGACTGCATCAATCAAATCTAATATTTCTTGGGGCGGGTACCTATTTTCTTTCCCCGGATGCGCCAATACCATAATCCCACCTTGCTGCTTTATTTCTTTAGCTATAGCTTTCGGATCTTTAGAACTGACCTCTTCTTTAAGAAAAAGGCCCAGCAGCTGGCAGCCTTCTACATCAATCTCTGCTCCTAATATAACCATAAAGCCGGTTGGAGCATATAGCTTTGCCTCTTTAGCCCCCTTAATCGTATGATGATCGGTAACTGCTATGCCGGAAAGCCCCCGGCTAAGAGCAATCTCCACAATTTTCTTCGGAGAAAGCAATGAATCAAAAGAATATCTTGAATGAATATGCAGATCAAATTCCATCTTTACCTTCCATCTTTTATTTTGCTAATCTTTGGATCAGATACATTATACCGGGTTTTATATCATCCATAGATAATAACCCATCTTTTATACGGAAATTAAATAATTCTTTAAGCATAGACCACAGCGTAAATAGTTTTCTCTTACCTTTGAGCAGTTCCTGGATAACCGCAGGGATATCTAGCCATAAAAATCTCATTTTAATTCCCGCAGCGTATTCTTTCTTTACCTCTAGTTTGTTTCCCAAAGCAGTATTGTAAAACAAAAAAGGAAAATCTATCCCGGACTCTATGGCAAGCGGCAGTGTTCCCCAAAATTTGGGATTTACTTCTATCAATTTAAATTTATTGTCTAAGAAATCTTTCTTAAATTCAACCATTGCCACGCCTTTCCAATTCATTCCTGAAAGTAATTTTAAACCGTAATCAATAAGTTGTGGGTCTTTAACGCTTTCGCAAAAACTTGAAGGCCCTCCGGAAACAGGATACTCACGCAACCTGCGATGGCAAAAATACGCCTTTAGCTCGTTATTTGCATCAAAAAATGCTTCAAAACCATAACCAGTGCCTCTTATATACTCCTGAATTACAAATTCTGAAGTAATTCCTTTTAGCGAATCGCAAAAATTAATTAACTCTTGTGAATTTTTTGCAATCCGGTATTTTTCTCCAGGCTTAAGATTAATTCCGGAATCATTTCTTATTTTTATCACTACGGGGTATTCTATTTTTTCGGAGATTTCTTTTACCTGCTCCTTACTTTTAACCAGAATTGTTTTCGGCGTGGGTATCCCAAGAGTATCGGCAAAAGTAATTACTGTTTCTTTATCATTAACCAGAACAAATGATTCATAATTCGGAACAATAAAATTAACAAATCTGCTAAGCTCTGCTGAATGACAAGAAACAAAATCTACCATACCCGTTGAAACCGGGATCAAAACATCTCCCTTACTGGCTATATTTTTTATTGCCTCGATAAATTTATCACCTGAAGAAAAAATATCGGCTAAAATATACCCTTTTTTGCAATATTTAGAATAGAAGCAAAGCGGAGTTTTTTTTGAAAATTGTTCCTGTTCAACGCAGATAATATCAATACCGCGGCTTCCCAATGACCTGGCCACTGCCAGGGCAATCCTATTATTAGCATCAGTTACTATTGCTTTCAATTATTTATCCTATTTTTTTATAACGTAATAAAGCCGCTTCATCATTCCATGTTCAGAAATTTCACTGTTATGTTTTAACAGAAACACATCTACCGCTTTTTTTGCCCCTAGGTATATTCCGGAAGCATAATCATCAAATACTACACAACCGCCGCTATTCAGTTTGCTCCATAGGGACTCTGCACAATATGCCATACTTTCTTCTAAATCACAGTCAATAAGAGCAAGCGATAATTTTGATTCTAAAAAAGGCAAAGTCTCCTTAAAGTAGCCTTTTACGGGCTTTATCCGGTGTTCAAAACCCAGCTTTTTAATTTTATTTTTTACATAATCATACGTAACATCCTTAAAAGTCGTCTCTGCCACTTTAGTAAAACCTTTTTTGTGCTCGTCAGCTAATTCATCAGGGTCAAATCCTTCAAAAGAATCATAGGCGTAAATAGATTTTTCGCATTTATTTTGAAGCAAAAACCTTGCCATTATTATACTTGTCCCGCAACGGGCACTGCCGCATTCAATAATATCCCCCTTAACCCCTAAAACCCGGTTAAGTTGTAAAATTAAATCGTCAATGCCCCCTCCTACTCTAAGCACTGTTTCATAGTCAACCAATTTAGTACTATAAAATAACGGCATGGCTAATAAAACTGAATTCCTAAAATTATTAGGGATTATCTTTTTTACTGCTTTTTTCCAATTCATTTATAGGAGCCTCCTACTCTCTTAAGTAAGGTAGCGGCTGTTTTAATAACAACCTGTGATTTTATATCCGCTAAACATTTCAATGAAGAACAATCGACTTTTTGACAAGGAGCACACTCCAAGCCGCTAGCAGCTAATACCTCATAACGATCCTTTGCCATAAACGGACGATTCCTTTCTAAATGCCCTGGACGAAAAATTGCTACCGTAGGCACATTCATACTTGCGGCAATATGCATCGCTCCGGTATCATTGGTAATAAAAAGATTAAACCTCTTCAGCAGCGCTGCCAGTTGTTTCAAAGTAGTTTTACCGCTTGAAATAATCAATTCTGTTTGAGTTAAACGCTGTAATTCCTGCGCTAAAACCACCTCTTCTTGGCTGCCAGTAATAACGATCTTTACTCTTTCTTCTTTTTGCAACTCCTTGATCACCTGTGAAAAATATTCCAATGGCCAGCGTTTAGCAGGCCAAGGCGCACCCGGATTAATCCCGATTACCAGGTCATCCGGTAAAAGCTTATTTTCTTCAAGAAATTTACGGGCGAATTCTTCATCTTGTGGGCTAAGCTTAATTTTAATCTCCCAATCATCAACAGTAGCCCCAAGCATTTCTATTACTTTTGCCTGATGGCATACTTCATGGGTACTGCTTATATAACTTTCTTTATATTTATAGTTAAAATAGCTTCCTCTTTTCTCTGTATCTCTTCCTGCGGTTTGCTTTGCCCTGATAAATAGGAGCATAAACCACATTTTAATTGCACTTGAGCCTGATATAAGCGGCCGCAGGTTTATGGCTAAATCAAAATTCTTACCTCTTAGAAAGCTCAATAAATTAACCAGCCTGCCTAAACGGCTGGGGAAGAACCAACTGCTAAATCCTCTGCGCTCTTTGACAGAGATATCAAAACTGATAAGCTCGTCAAAATAATCTAATCCTTCTAAAATTTCTTTTGCCCTTGGCACAACCCATACGCTAATTTGTGCTTCCGGATACAATCGGCGCAAGGCCTTAAGCGCCGGCAAAGACATAAGAATATCCCCGATACCGCCTAAATTAATTACTAAAATTTTTTTCATTTTTTAAGGTTTATTTAAAATTATATAAAATCCGTTGCTACGGCCTTTCATGGTCCAAGGTAGATCTGCTATTTCAAAAATCGGGAGCAATTTGCTGGCAATTGCCGCACATATACGCACTCCTAATGGAGCTGACGATTCTTTTCCGCTTTCTGGTAAAGACAGAGAAAGATTTTTCTTCTTCGCTATTTTCCGGAATACATAATTAATGAATTTTGGCCAAAGTTCATCAAAAGCAAGAGTAAAAAAAGCATGAAAATATACCGGAGGCTTAGCTTGAAACCCCAATTCTTTAGCATGCTCTATAATATCTAGGGCAGCCAAAAAATTATCTTCATCGTGATCTTCAAATTCACCCTTATCAACACCCAAACGCCCAAAAGAAATTTTTTGTAAAAACCAGTGCCAGCAAAAACGATTTTTACGGCTGATAGTATAAATAACGGCAACTCCTCCGGGCTTAATGATACGATAGACCTCTTTAAGGCTCCCGCGCCATTCAGAAAGATGTTCAAATACATCAAAACAAAACGCACGATCAAAAATCGATTCTCTAAAAGGAAGGTTCTGGGCATCGGCACAACAAAAACGCGTTCCTCCTACATTGTGCTCTTTGTCAGCCTTAAGCTGATTAAAAGCAATATCCATCCCTATACCGCGGACTCCGTATTGAAAATACATCCGCTCAAGAAATCTCGCATCCCGACAGCCGATATCCAAAACTTTCTGTTCGGGCAGAATTTTTAAGTTTTTTAAAATCCGGCGCAATAGTTGCTCTTTTAGGCGAATACCAAAAACAAACCCAAATTTATCTAAAGAGCGTTTGTATTCAGAACTTTCAGCTAAATGCGTTTCATAAAGTTCTTTCTGACGCAAAGAGAATGGCTGCATATTCAAACAATCTCCTCTATCGCATGAACTATTAGATCTGTAGTTTTTTCCAAACTAAATAGTTTTGCCTGCAAAATGCCTTTTGCCTTAAAAGACTGGCGCTTGATCGGATCTTCTAAAAGCGCTCTTATTGCTTGGCTAAGCTCTTCAGGATATTGCGGATTAACTGACCATGCTGCCTCCGAAGTTACTTCGGGCAGAGATGCCGCGAATGAACTGACGGTTGCCGTGCCACATGCCATAGCTTCAAGTACCGGCAAACCAAATCCTTCGTAAAATGAAGGAAAAACAAAAAGCGTTGCCGCGCTATAAAGCGCCGGAAGTTCCTTGTCATCTGCTATATCATGAAAAATTACCTGTCCATCAATTCCTAATTTAAGACAAAGGGTTTCTAAACCGGGTAAATTTTTATCATGCTTACCAATTATCACTAGCCGATACTGCTTTCTTAGCTGCCCTGGCAAAATTGCATAAGCCTTAAGCAACCCCAAAACATTCTTATGCGGTAATAAATTCCCTATATAAAGTAAATACTCGCTTCCAGACGAATATTTCTCTTTGATCTTCTGGAGCTGTACATTATCGTTAACCGGGCCAAAATCCTTGGCCAGGCCATTATACACCACGCGGATTTTTTCAACAGGTAACTTAAATACCTGAATTAAATCCTTTAAAGAATGCTGGGAAACAGTAAGCACTAAATCTGCGCGCTTTGCGATGAACATGTTTATCTGCTTCTTTACTGCTTCAAGCAGCCAAGAATCTTTTTTACGAGGGAAACCGGGCAAAAATGGGGTAAGATCATGTATCGTCACGATGATTTTGCATGGTTTAAATATCGGCGCCTTAGGATATGGAGAAAAAAATATTTTTACATTCTCCTTACGTAAAGCCTCTACAAGCGCTACTTGATCCCACCAAAGAGTAGATTTTTCTTTGATCATTACCTGGCGGAGATTAGGCGCCTCTTGAGGAAACCGCGTATACTGATTGCCAAAAAGCACAAATTCCCACTCCGGCTTTTTTTCAGGCGCAATAGCCAAAAAATTAGAAACAAACCTTCCGGTTCCGGTTTTAACGGTTTCCTGAAGCTCTCTGACATCAACACCAACAATTACCTTATCGCTCATGGCCAGGCTTTTCTAATAATTCAGCATAAACTTCTTCTACGCGGCTAGTATTAGCTTTTACAGTAAAGTAATCTTCAACCCTCTTATGGCCGGAATCTGCTAGTTTTCTAGCTTTTGCTTTATCCTGTAAAAACTCAGATATTGCTGCGGAAAGCTTTCCTGGATCATTGACATCTACCAAAATACCATTTACTCCATTTTCTATCAATTCCGGCACACCACCGACTCTTGTGGCTATTACTGGCTTAGCAGCTGCCATAGCTTCAAGCACCACTAAAGGAAAATGATCAATACGCGAAGGCAGGATAAATATATCCATTGCTGCCAGAACTTCGGGGATATTTTTCCGCCATCCACAAAAAATAACTTTATCAGTGATTCCAAGCTCTTTGCTTAAATCCTCAAGTTTTATCCGGTATTCTTTTCTAGGAGTATCGTCATCACCAACTATTAAGAATTTTGTTTCAGGAAATAAGCTCAATACTTGTTTTGCCGCATTTAAAAAAATATCCTGCCCTTTTATCGGATGTAACAATCCGATCGAGCCAACAACAGAAGTATCCCGGCTAATAGAAAATTCGGTACGCAAAGAACCATCATTTTTTGCCTGTTCAAACTTATGAAGATCTACCCCGTTATGATTAACTATCAGCTTTCTGGAATCTCCAAGCCAAAAAAATCTTTTTTTACAGATGCGCGCAACTACTATGATTTTATCACAAAGAAAACTTAAAATAATATCGGAAAACCTTGCTGAATAAAACACATGAATATGCCAGATAAACGGTATGCGATTGATTTTTGCTGCTATTACTCCGAACACGCTACCTCTTAATGCAGCATTTGAATGCACTAACTTTATTTTTTCCTGCTTTATAACCTTTGATAATTGCAGGATGGTTCTAATCCATAAGGAGACATTTAAAGGATTACTTAACCGCGGCATATCGATAAAATAGACTTTGGCCCCGAATTTTCTCGCTGCTTCCGCCATTTCATCGTCATTAGGGCAGATAAAAACCGGAAGGAATTTATTCTTATTAAGATTTGCCATAAGATTTAATAAATAAATCTGTCCGCCGCCGTGAATTTTTCCCCTTTCCTCTATATAAAGCACTGATAAAAGCAAAACAGTTCCTTGGTTTTGATTTTTAAAAAGTGAGAATATCTCTTGGTCTTTGCGTAAAATATATTTTTTTTCCTGTTTTCTTCTTTCTAAAACTTGCGGTAATTTTTTAAGGGCGGCAAAAAATGACCGGACCAGCATCAGTTTACCACGAAAAAGCTGCACTAGCAGGCGTGCCGGCACCCAACATAAGTGTTTTAATAAAAATAAGGGATCGGTGATATTTTTCCATATTACCAAGTAGCGGTTACGCTCACCGACAAATGCTACATAAGACGAAGAAAACAAACGTAAAATGGTAGAGCGATGATAATGGTAGAGTATGCTTTGCGGCTCATAGGCTACCTTCCAGCCCCGCTTCCAGGCACGATAACAAAGATCCATATCTTCCCAGTAAAACGGATAGAAAAGGCAGTCAAATCCACCTAGCTCCCAAAATTTTTCTTTGTCTATTGCCATTGCTCCGCCTCCGGCAGTAAAAGATAACCTATCAGGACGGAGGCATTCTTTTTCGTTTAAGCCGTGAATAAAACCATATTTAAACTCGGCACCCACCCAAGACTCAACTTGATCTTTTATGCTATCTTCCATAATTATGGATTTGATGCGCACAGCAAAAAGATCCGGATCGTTAAAATGCTCCATAAGCGGTGTTAAAAAATCTGGCTGCGGCTTGACATCGTTATTAAGCAAAACTACGATCGGGTATGTTGCAGCCCTTACACCGGCATTAACCGCAGCACCAAATCCGCCATTAGAAATGAGACGCACAAGCTTTATTAATGGATAATTTTTAAGTAAAAAATCAACACTGCCGTCACTTGAGGCATCATCTACCACTATCACCTCTGAAGCAACGGAAGTAACTGCCGCTGCTTGCATTACCGCAGGCAGAAAACGCTCAAGCAACTGTTTGCCGTTTGCGTTAGGAATAACAATACTAAAACCGGGATTTTTCATTTTTTTGTTTTTTCTGCGCTTATACACATATCATCACCAAAATGCAATAACCCGAGTATATATGAAATTACCCAACAAAAACTGTTGAATACGCTGCGTCCAAGCCGCCAAAACAAACTTCTATGTAAACCATTATCTGGATGACGAAGATCGACGATATTTTCAATAGGCTTTTTTGCACCGAAAGCACGCAACAAGCTGATTTTAAACCAGATTAATCCATGCAAAGGAAACGCAAGATATTCTACCTTTTTTACCCTAAATCCTTTTGACTCCATCATCCTGGTTAAAACTTTCCTGCGGTATTGATAAAGATGGCGGGGGATATCAAGCTGATACCAGTTCTCTCTGAAAATTCTACGTAATGCCCCGTCAAAATTAGGGCAATTAATAATTAATACGCCGTCATCTTTTAAAAGCGAATGGATTTTTTCAAGTGTCTCAAGCGGCTGATAAACATGCTCTAATACATGCCAGAGAGTAATCACATCAAATGATTTTTCAGGCAGATTCGACACTAAAAGATCCTGGTTAATAACCTGCTTTAATCCAAGCGTATCCCGGGCATATAGACAGGCATCAGGAGAAATCTCTATTCCCCAACAATCCCAGCCTCGAATCCCCATTTGATGTAAAAAATCTCCTCTGCCGCATCCAACATCAAGAATACGGCCAGCATTTTTATACTTATCAACTACCATGATCTTTCTTAATTGAATTTCCGCGGATTCTTTTTTGATTTCTTCATAACAGCAAAAATATTCTTTCGGATAATAGGAGCCTATTTCGGATACTTGCGGACGGGGATTGACAAAAACTAAACCGCAGCGGTTGCAACTTACTAAATTAAATTTTTCTTTAGGATGAAACGACCTATCTGTTGAACTATAAAGCAGACTATGAGAAGAGCTGCCGCAAAAATTACAAACGATCTGCTCCATTATTTTCTCCTTAGGGTTATCTCCCATGCCTTGGCATAATCCACAAAAATATTCATACTGTTTAATACTGCTAAAATAAAACCCTGCGCACCATCCCTATAACCTTGATGTTTAATATACATAGTAAAAAAATTCTTTAAGGGGAGAAGAACAAGCTTGCATCGGCGGAATTTTTTGCGCGCATCTTCAAGCTTAAGTAATTGCGTATCTTTATCAGTATAACTATTCATTTTTTTAAGAAACGAGGAAACCGTGTAGTTGTAAGGCTCATGATCAAACCAATTCTTAAAGTAACCCCATCTTCCTTTAATCCTTGGCATTTCATGTATCCGTTTACAGGCGTATTTAAGATATCCCTTACGGAAAAGAAAATAACGCTGCGGTCGGTGTTTTTGTCCTTGCACATAATAAAGCCATCTGCCGAATATAAACTCTCTGCCGGATGCAAGATAACCGGCCTTAGTTTGTTTATGACAAAACACTATCTTTTTTATCTCATCAGCAAGTGCAAGAGGAACGATTTCATCAGAATCAAGCGCGATAATCCAACCACCTTGTGCTTCTTCGTAGCCCTGATTACGTTTCACATTTGGATAAACAGAGGCATTTTGAATGACTCTGACATTAGGATAGCGGCTGCATATTTCTAGCGTTCCATCATTACTCTGCGAGTCAATTACTAAAATCTCATCCACCCATTTTAACGCATCAAGGCATTTACCAATAGAATGAACGGAATTATAAGTCGTAATTACAGCTGAAATTCTACCCATGGTTTAATATTCCCGCATTTCTAACATATATAAACTCCCATAGCTTTGCTTGCTCAACAAAAATATTAAAACTAGTCAAAACGCTGATAATTAAACCGGCCATGCCGTCACGAAATCCCTGGTGTTTTATATACATAATAATAAATTGTTTTATAGGAAGCAGTGTCATTCGATGCCACTTAAACCTGCAGCGCGCCTCATCTAACGTCATTTTTCCCATATCCACTTCAGTATAATTATCTATTTTTCTTATAAAGGCAGTTACGCTAAAATTAGGCGGCTCATGGTCAAATAAATTTTTCAAACGCCCCCACCTGCCTTTTATCTGCGGCATTTCATGTGTGCGTTTTCCCGGCCAGATCAAATACCCTTTCTTAAACAAAAAATACCGCTGTGGACGATGTTTTTGGCCGTTAACATAATAAATCCATTTCCCAAAGAGAAACTCCCGATTAGAAGAAAAATATCCGTCATAGCCAGGGCCTGATAAAGATATTATTTCTTCTATCTCTTTAGCTAATGCCTGCGGAATCATCTCATCGGCATCTAGATTCAATACCCAATCACCAATAGCTAATTCATAGCCTTTATTGCGTTTAAGATTAATATCATTACAAGGGTCATCAATAACTTTACAGTTTTGATACTGGCTGCAGATTGCTTTAGTGCCGTCGGTGCTTGAGGTATCCATTACAATAATCTCATCTGCCCACTTAAGTGCATCTAAACACTTATTTATAGTAGAGGCGGCATTATAAACAGCCATTACAACTGAGATTCTGCCCATTAGTTCGTGCCCTTCTTAAATCGCGAGAGGAACCCTAGGCGAGGATAAAGTTTTTCCAATATTTTCTGGTCTTCGGGTTCAATTACTTTTAAAAAATAAAGCAGTGTAAGGACTATCGCTGCATAAACAATGGCTAAGCCAGGTAGATAAACAAACGGCAGCCTGATCCATAGTAAAAACGGAACAAGACAGATCCCCGCAGATAAAATTACTTTTAAGGAAAACCGTAAAGGATACGCTTTTGGAAGGTATTTTATTACATACCAAAGCTCAAGAAAACTAAAAAGCGATGTTGAAATCCCAGTGGCAATTATTGCTCCCAAAGCCTTATATGGAGGAATAAGTAACAAATCGAGAACGATATTTAATGCGCCGGCAAAAATACAAAGTTTTAAAACTAACCTCTCTTTTCCAAGGATATACAAAGGAAACAGGGTAAGCCCCCCCATAAATAAAATAATTAGTATATCTAGCATAACATAAGTTCCTAATAACCGCGCACTAGGAGCGTAGGCATTACCAAATAACCCTACGATAATCGGATGAGCCGCATAACCTAAGAAAAACACTGCCGGAAGCATTACAACAACCAATAATTTAAAATAAACCCTTATCGCCTCTACCATTCCTTCTTTGCCATGCTTTGCATAAGCCTCTGAAAGCACAGGAAGCACAGTCAAACCCATCCCAGCAGTAAGCACAGCGTGGAGACTTGTCAAAAGCATGGCTGCAATACTATAGTGGCCAACTGCTGCTGTATCTTTAAGCAGGGTCCCGATAAGAATTTTATCAATATGGTTGGCGAGGGCAAAATTAGCAAGATTGGTAAGCCAAACCACCATGCCAAAGCGGTAAGCACCAGGCACAAAATAACTTCCGGCGCAGGATTTTCCAAAGAATCTTCCTGCGATTATATAATAAAAAATTATTCCTACAAATGTAGCGCTAGCAGTAAATAAAAGTACTGTCGTTACAGATACGCCGTATAAATAAAAAAACAAAAGCGTTAAAGTTAAAACCAAAAATTGCACCAGTAACTTTACATAAGTAACTACTTTTAATTTGAGTAATGCTGTAAAGAGCGAAATATAAAGCTCGCTTACCCCCTGTAGAACCACTAATGCCGCGATAAAAAATAAATACCGCGCATAATTCCGGCTTTGAGAAAAGAGAGGAAAATTTTTACCTATTAATAATACTATCCCGGCAATAATTAAAACTAATACCAGGCGTTTTTTCAATAACCCTTTAAAAAATACCCGTAGCTTCTCTACCCCTGCTGTTTCAATAATCTGCGGCGCAAACTTTCCTAGTATCTCTGCAAAACCTAAAGAAGCAACGAGCATAAAAAATCCTACCACGCTAATTACCAAAGAATATACCCCGTAACCAGCCGGCTCCATGGCCCTGCCTACAGCTACGGTAAAAATTAAACCTAAAACAATTTCTATAATTTTACCGATCTGGCCCCAGATTATTCCCAGGCGCGCCCGTTCAAATAACTTCATTCATTTTCTCCTGATATTACAATTCCAGATAAGCCCAGCCCTGGGGCCTCGGAAAACCTAGGCAACATCATCACTACTGCCGTAAGGAGCCAAAACGGCTCCATAATACGAATAATAATAAAAGTGTTTGCACTGATAGAATGCGTCAATAACCCTGCCAAGCCTGCTAAATACCCTACCACCAAACCCTTACCCCAATCCGCCGTTAATTGTTTGAGCATCTTAAAGCCAAGCTTAAAAATTGTAAATATAGTCCAAATAAACAAAAAGAAACCTACAATTCCTGCTTCACCCAAAACCAAAGCATAATGCATATCCGTAAAACCTACCCCGGTAGCTCCATAACCTAATAACGGCTGCTTTTTCCACATCTCAAAAACCCTCTGAAACCCTATAAGCCTAGCAGCAGCAGAATCATCAATAGGAAGTTGGGTTTGCCCTTTTTCATACTCTCTTCCCGGAATAAAAGTACTTTGAATACGCATAATAACTTTTTGCGGCAGAATCAAAGGAACAGCGACTAAAGAAATTAAAAGCACCCCCATAAGAAATAACTTCTTTTTTTTGCTAAAGATAATAAAAACTAAAAACATCATGATAAAACCCAAGAAGCTGCCCCTTGAAAGGGTATTTAACAATGTAAAAACTATAAGTGCAGCTAAAATACCTAAAAAAAACTTATTCCTAGAAACACCTTTATGAATTAAGCTGCCCAAAACTAGCGCAAACATTAATACCAGGTATCCGCCCAGGGTATTAGCTTCCCCTCCTCTCTCAAAAGGAGCAGTTGCTCTCCCATACTTAGCAAGGGTAAAATTTGCATAAACACAGGTGATAAAACAAACTACCAACATTGCAATTATCAGCCTTTTGGCCTGTTTGTGAGTATGTACAGAATTTGCGGTCATAAAATAAATCATATAATACTCAATATATTTTAAGAGATAGAAAATACCAGAAAATAATGAAACTTTTTTCCCCACTATCCCCCATATTGTAGAAATCGCATAAACTATGATATAAGTTATAATTAAAGAATTTAAGGGGGTTTTCCTTAATAGCCCCATCTCCTTATTGATAGCTATTTTAGCTAACCAGAAAAAAAACATCGTAAGAAGCAGCAAATCATCTACCCGCACTACTACAGCCCTTTCTGATAAATTCCCTAAGGGGATCTCAGGAGAAAGCATCATCGAGAAAATCAGGATAATTAAAGCTAAATCAACATTAACAAGGGTGATTAAACCGATAAGCACCCCACAGATTAAAGTAAATACTATGAGGGGTGATTTTATTACAAAAATGAAGATAAAAAATAGGAAGGAAAAAAATATAAGGAAAAGCCCCACTCCTAATGGTTCAATCTGTCCCAGATTTTTCCGCATAAAATGCCTTGTTTTTGTTTGGTAAAACAAGTTGGAGTGCAAAATCCCGCTATTATGTATATTATAGTGGTTGCTTGAGTTTTTAAAAGATTTATTTTAACTTTAAGGAGGGCAAGGAGTTGCTAACCAAATGAAAACGGGGTCGACGAGATTTGGACTCGCGATCTTCGCCGTGACAGGGCGACGTGTTAAACCAGGCTACACTACGACCCCAAGAGTAGGATGATAATTTTAATGCAAAAAGTGTTAGAATGCAACTAAATTCTACTCCTTGCCTAAGCACTCGCAGCACCCAGCTTTATAGGAATGCGCTGGTGTGCGCCTCTGCGCTAGCTGCGGAGTGGATTTCCGATAGAAAAACAGGGAAATCCTATGGGCGGTACAGGAGTTGAACCTGTAACCTCTTGAATGTAAATCAAGCGCGCTAACCAGTTGCGCCAACCGCCCTAATGCTTGACCACCCTGTTAAACCTTTAATCCAACCTTTAATCCTGGACTGTAAACGAACATCGCTTATAACTATTTTAAAAGTTCCTAAAGGTAGTGTGTCCCTTTTTTGTTTACTAGCACTACTAATAACAACCTGTGTTTTATGAAATTGTTTAATTGGGATACCGCTAATTTTAGACCAAAAATTAACGGCTTTTCCCACGCCTAAATGTGGATGGATATTAATTATTCCTCTAAATTTTTCTTCCGGAACATTACAAATGGTTCTAAAGAATCTCATCATTAACGCAATCATACCCGGATCTGAATTACTAAAACTTACCGTATTAACTGATGCATTAAAACCTTCGGCCCAATACAATGCACTACCAACTACTCTTAAAACATCCTTTGAACAAACGCAAGGAATTTCTTTAATTGCGGCATCAGAAATATCTTGGCGTATTTTAGACCAAACTTGTTTTGGGCTATTAGGATGATTGGCAGCTTTTGCCCGGCCTTTATCCTGATTTAATTTAAGCCTGGCTATTTGCTCAGGATTAAGGGGGATATCCCGCACCCAACCACTGACTGAACCCTTAGAGCATTTAATTTCACGTGCAATTTCTCTAATTGACAACCCTTGCATACGAAGTTGTCTTGCTTTTAATCTTTCTTTGGCACGCATATTTGAACCTCAGTATTATTACTAGAGTAATATACTACAAAGGTTCATAATTGTCAATATTGTAATATTTCAAAGAGCTAGTCGCCCTATAAACTAAAAACTATATTAAACCTGCTAAAACTTCCCTAACAACCCCAGAGTAAAAGCCATTACAAAAAGCGCTACGGTCTCGGTAATACCCAAAATGACAATGTAATTTCCAAAACCCTTACCGGTCTCACCCATGGCATCGCAAGCAGCTGCCGCGCATTTGCCCTGCCAAAGAGCAGAAACTCCGATAGCTAAGCCTGAAAACGCGCCGATACCCCAAAGATATTGCCCTTTAGAAGCAATTTCAAACATTTTGTTCATTACAATCATTCCGTAAACTGTCTGGGTAAGCGGAGCGCCGACAAATGCCACTAACATGAAAGAAGCTGACTTATTCTGGGAAAAATTCTTTTTCCATGCACCGATTGCGCTCATCCCGGCAATACCTGCGCCCCATCCCGAGCCCAACGCGGAAAGAGCCATTGCCATAATCGCACCCAAATCCTTAAACTGTGATAAAATCCATGTTTCCATTTTAAATCCCCCTATTCCTTAAAAGGTTTATAACTAAACCCGCTCCAGGTCACACTTGCATGCCCGGAAAATTCTAAAACATTAAGCCTGACCCCGTGCACTAAAACCGACATTGGCCCAAGTATTAAATTTAAACTATGTCCGGCGACAATAATAAAGCCGGCCGCAATGATGGAAATTATATTACTCGTTCCTAACCCCGTTGCCATATTATTAAAAGTATCAGCGATGGCTACGCCTGCCAAACCCACGGCAAAAAGGCGCACATAAGAAACTACATCCGTAAAATTATTCATCAGGCCAAGCGCCAACGTCCCCAGCCCCTCACCTATCGCCTTTAAAATATTCTTTTGTGGATTGGTAAAGAGCACGACCAATATTACACCGGCAAAAAGAAGCCAGGTGGCGTAAACCGGCAGGCCTTCAGATAAAATAAGCAACTTTGCAAAAAAGAACGCTGCCCAAAGAACACTTACCCATCCGATATCTGCCAGCGCTGCAAGCGACGGTAATTTTAATATCGCTCTCCATGAATGCGCCAATGTCAGATGCAGCGCGCCAATAAAAAAACAAAGTGCCTGAATATTTTTGGTATTATTTAACGCAGGTAGCAGCGGTTTAAATCCTGCTTTCAAGAACCACTCCTGCCCAAAAAAAGTTCCGGTTAACAACCCCCATATAATAGCGCAAAAGCTCAATACGTAAAAGAGAAAAAAATCTTTACTGCTTTGGTGTTTCTTACCGAACTTTTTGTGCAACCAGAACGTAAGTACCAAATAAATCAAACCGTATCCGGCATCCCCAATAAGAATACCGAAGAAGAGGCTAAAAAAAATAAGAAACAGAAGGCTTATGTCCAATTCATGATAACCAGGGACAATCTCCAAAAGTTTAAAAACCGGATTAATTAAAGAAACCCATTTGGGGTTGCGGATAAGTGTAGGAACATTATCTTCTTCTGCCGGGTCATTTACAACTATTGCCCAATGGCTATTTTTAGCGGTATTTGAAAGGCTATTAACTCTATCTACCGGAACATAACCATGCACATAAGAAATCACTGAATCTTGCCCAGAACCTTTGGCTGCCTCTAAAAATTCCAATCCTTTACTTAAATCTTTTCTTATTTTAATTAACGGTTCAAGATATACGTATCTATCTAAAATTTCGCTTTTAAGTTTTTTTATCACAAAAACATCTTCTTCAAGACGCTGGCGCATTTTAGAAAGGCTGTTTTTAGGTAAAGGTACCTCTTTATAATCTAACTCTATTTTCTTGCGTGCAATAACTAAACAATTTGCAATCCCGGAAAATACAGAAATTTCTTTTAAAAGATACTTTTGCCTTAACTTCTCTGTCTCTTTAACCGGAATTTCATAAAGGCTGACGAAAATACTTTTCTCTGCCAAATCTTGCACTTCTTTGGGCTCAAAATCTCCCCATCTTTCCCATTCACTAATATTTTTTTTCAGGGTGTGCGAATATTCTTCAAGTTGCAAAATACGATTACGCGCGTCTACCAAATGTTGAGCCAAAACTTTCCAATCTTTAAGGACAGGTAACGCCTCATAGTAGGAGACATTTAAATGCCCCCTACTACTGTTTAATATGCCAACCGCAGAATCAACAAGATTAAGTTCATCATGCAAATCAACTAATTCTTTTCCTTGCGGAGGATTAAGATGTTCTATGTGCATAGCAGCAGTCTGGCGTAAAACATTGAGCGCCTGCGTTAATTCCTGCGCATAAAAAAGTAGGGTTATTTTTTTCATCCTCACGATCATGCCAAGGCCTCAACATATAATGATTCTTCGATCTTGCGTTTTGCGATTTTACATCTACCAACAGCATTTGCCATCTGATCACCAATATAAATTTTAATCAGCCGGATCGCTTCTTCAGCTTCGGGGATTTTGACTTTTTCAAAAAGATTTACCCTCTGGGAAGTTAAGCGCAATTCAGCGCGTAAACGCTTAGCCCCTTCTTCAATTACGGATATTTCCGCTGCTAAAGATAGGAGCGCACATAAAGCTTCAACTCCCACATCTACCCACAAAGGCGTAAGAAAAAGATCGTATTCTACCGGATCAAATTCTGCGCGTAAAAAAACCCGGATATCTACTCCGGCAATATTTCTTGATTCGGTAAAAACTTCTTTTATCTTAATCCAGGATTTTAATTCTTCAGGCGCCTCAGCTAATAAACCTGCCCAGGATAATACCGCATGCCTCTTAAGCTCTTCTTGTTTAATCTTCTGTTCGAGTAAATTTTCCTGATGCAAAATCTCAAGCTGCAACTGCTGTTTTTTTAGCTGCAACGTCGGCAAATACCTTTGGAACTGCTTAAGCGCATCGCGCTGTTGTTTTAATTCGCCTTTTGTAAGTTTTATTTTTGCCATAACTCTATTTTGGCCAATATTGTTCAATCAAAGATTTCTTTATCCCTGTTTCTTCAGGAGAAAAACAAGCAGCCATAATCTCCCAGCCTTTATCAAGCGCCTGTTCAAGAGGAATATTGACTTTAAGTGACATCATCTCGGCTTCAAAACTTTTACCGTAACGCAATAATTTTCTATCCCAAGCGCTCATCTGAAAACCCATTGCCTGTTTCTCAATAGTTTCTCTATAACTGGCAAAAAGCTGGATCATCGTATCCATAATCGCGCGATGATCGGATCTGGTTTTTCCGTTTACCTGCTGTTTGAGGCGTGAAAGCGAACCAAAAGGCTCAATCACTGCATTTTTTAAATAAAATTGTCCCTCGGTAATATAACCGGTATTATCCGGAACCGGATGTGTCACGTCATCACCGGGCATAGTGGTAGCAGCTAAAATCGTCAACGACCCTGCGCCCTCAAAATCTACAGCTTTCTCATAACGGGATGCTAACTGACTGTAAATATCCCCCGGATACCCGCGGTTTGATGGAACCTGCTCCATGGTAATAGAGATCTCTTTTAGCGCGTCGCAAAAATTAGTCATATCCGTAAGCAAAGTCAGTACACGCTTACCCTGTAAAGCAAAATGTTCCGCTACTGCGAGGCTAATGTCAGGCACAAGCAAACATTCAACTGTCGGATCTGCGGCAGTATGCACAAAAAATATGCAACGGGTAAGCGCTCCCTGAGCCTCTAGCGTATCGCGGAAAAAAAGATAATCATCATATTTAAGCCCCATGCCGCCTAAAATAATAATATCTACCTGCGCCTGAATTGCTATGCGTGCAAGCAGTTCGTTATAAGGCTCACCGGCAATAGAAAATATCGGCAGTTTCTGCGACTCAACCAACGAATTAAAAACATCGATCATCGGGATCCCGGTACGGATCATATTACGCGGGATTATGCGTTTTACCGGATTTACCGGAGGCCCTGCGATTTCAATAAGATTATCCTCTAATGACGGGCCACGGTCTAAAGGCTTTCCGCTTCCGTTAAAAATTCTTCCTAAAAGCGCATCAGTACAAGATATGCGCATCGAATGCCCCAGGAACCTAACTTTATCCCCGGTAGAAACTCCGCGGCTCCCGGCAAAAATCTGCAGAGATACTCTCTTGTTATCTAACCGGATTACCTGGGCAAGCGAAGCCCCGCGGCTAGAAGTTACCTGGGCAATCTCGTTATAACCGATACCCTCTGCCTCGACGGTAATCAC
>CAKKSP010000042.1:18465-31227 GCA_919902045.1 Omnitrophica bacterium GWA2_41_15
AAATTCCTTACTCTTAAACGCTGCTGAATTTAGGCCGCGGAATAGCTGACGTAACTGCTGAAAAATATTTAAAGCAGTATCTTTTGATTCAGATGAAAATTTTGTTTTTAAAATCTCTTCGATCAAAGAAAAAATATACTGCTGACGCTCAAGCGGCGTGGCCTCATCAACCGGATCAAAGGCATTTTGCTGTAAGTAAACAAAATCAAAAAATTCACCCTTTAAATAATCAAAATAATCCGGCAGAGACACCCCTTCTTCCCCTATAACTTTCATCATTTGGGAGACATCATTACTCCTACGCATAATTTGACGGCCATGCTCAACCATGTCTTCAGAAATAAAACTTTTATATTTACTCCAGCTAATTAACGGGTCAATTGCCGGATAACGCCGGGCATCAGAGCGGCTTCTTGAAAGCCCATGAAATGCGCCCACAACTTTTAACGTTGCCTGGGTCACTGGTTCCTCGAAGTTCCCTCCTGCAGGGCTGACTGTCCCACCAATAGTAACCGATCCGGTATTCCCGTCATAAAGACGCACAAGCCCTGCGCGCTCATAAAAAGAAGCAATACGCGATTCAAGATAAGCAGGAAATGCCTCTTCACCGGGAATTTCTTCAAGCCGTCCTGACATCTCTCGCATTGCCTGCGCCCAACGCGAAGTAGAATCTGCAAGCAGCAAGACATTCAATCCCATCTGACGGTAATATTCCGCAATCGTTACTGCGGTATAAACACTTGATTCCCTTGCTGCAACCGGCATAGAACTGGTATTACAAATAATTACCGTGCGATCCATAAGCGGTTTTCCTGTTCTTGGATCACTTAATTCAGGGAAGGTTTTTAAAGTCTCTACTACTTCACCTGCACGCTCGCCGCAAGCAGCTACGATTACCACATCAACCTCCGCATGACGAGACGTTAGCTGCTGCAAAACAGTTTTACCAGCGCCAAAAGGCCCTGGGATACAATAAGTTCCTCCGCGGGCAACCGGGAAAAGCGAATCAATGATCCGCATTTTAGTCACGAGGGGATCTCTTGGTTTTAACTTTTCAGCATAAGCTCGAATAGGAATTTTAACCGGCCAAAGCTGCTGCATATATAGTTCATGAATTTTGCCTTCACTATCACGCAGTTTGCCGATTACCTGCTTTAAAGTATATTTTCCGGCAGGAACTATTTCTACAATTTCCTGTGCGCCGGTTAAATTAAATGGCGCCATAATAAAATGCTTAAAAATTTTCTCAGGGACATAACCCAAAGCCTCGCCAGGCATTATTTTATCTCCCGATTTTTTAATGGGAGTAAAATCCCATTGAGTATTATCAGGAAGTGCTTCTAAATATAGGCCTCTTTTTAAAAAGAATCCGCATTCTTTAGCCAGTTGAGGTAAAGGATTTTGTAAACCATCAAATATCTGGCCTAACAACCCCGGGCCTAACTCAACAGAAAGCAGCTCTCCGCTAAATTCCACTTCATCGCCTACTTTAAGGCCGGAAGTATTTTCAAAAACCTGCATCTCTGCTGTTTGTCCTTTAATCCGGATAACCTCAGCTTTAAGTTTTTCTTTTCCATGCCCGACAAATGCCACTTCATTCTGCACAACCACTCCCTGGACAGTAGCTGTTACCATGTTTGAATTTACCCTGACGATATTACCTTTTCTTAATGTAGTCATAGTTTTTCCAATAGTTTTTCCTTTTCACTTAAACGTATTTTTTCCCAACGTTCTAATATTGTAAGCTTTAAACCATAAGCCAAAAGAACTTCCAAATCAAAATAATGCCCAAGCGTTAACTCCTCGATAAACTGCCAGCGGGTCAGATCAAGTAACTGCTCGGCTTCCTGTGGAGAAGGCAAACGGTAAGCGTGCGCCGCTATTTGCGTAAACTCATAAGATTGCGAAGTTTCTCTGCGCAAATATTGTGTGGTTTCAACTTTTCTTCTATTAGCGCGGATTTTTACTAATTCGTTGCGTAGCGATATCTCAAAATCCTGCCATTTTCTAAGCCATGGATTTAAAAATTCTTTTTTCCACCAATCCTCTCCTAGTGATTCTGTTAATAAAGAAAAATCTTGTTCGGATATTAAAAGACGCGATAGTTCTGATAGATGCTGCTTATTAAACGGAGGCCTAGTTTGCCATTGCAGCATCGGAAGACTTGAGATCAAATAATAATAATTAGACATTTAACCAAGAATTTGCGCAAGCGATGGTTTAAGTTGCGTTCCTATATATTCTGCCAAGGCTTTATCGGAAAAATCAAAATGCGATTTTCCCGCGTCATAACTAATAATAAAACCGCCGGAGACCCCTTCACTAGATTTAAGGATAACCTGTTTTTTCAACTCATGCTTTAGCTGTTTAAAAAGAGCTTCCTGAATTTCAGAAAGCTGGTCTTTGGCAAGGTAAACCACTGTTTCTTCTTTTCCATTAGCAGAACATTGCACGATTAAATTATTCAGAATCTGCGCAGTTGCTCCAGGAGTTAGCGTTTCGCGGATTTGCACTGATAAAGTCCGTTCAAGCATTGTTAAAATTTCTTTCTTGAGCGCAAGGACTAGGTCTCTTCCTGCCTGTTTTAACAAACTTTCGCTATTTGCCTGCATCCTGCCAATCTTTTCTTGCGCCTGAGAAAGCAATACCCCTGCTTCCTTTTTTGCTCTAGTTACAATTTCATCGGCATTTTTATGCGCTTCCTGTTCAATAGTCGCAGCATTTTCCTCGGCAACTTTTACGCCTTCTTCTTTGATCTTTTCAAGTAATTCTTTAATTTCTTGTGACATATTATCTCCTTAATTTTCTCTAATTTACTTGTCTGAAAATTATCCCGAAGCCTGCGAAGTAAATATTGGAGCCGTCTGGCGATAGACAGACTGGCGACAAAATTTACGAGCGCTTAGGCGAGGGACAATCAAACACTTTTAAAATATCTCCGACTACTATCTGCGGATCTTTGGCTTCCAATATCGGCCTTCCTACTACTAAAAAATTGCTTCCGGATTTTATTGCTGCTTCAGGCGTAGCAACTCTCTTCTGATCTGCATTATCTGCTGCAGCCGGCCTGATACCCGGAGTAACCATATAAAATTTTCTGCCGAGTTTTTTTCTTAATAAGCTTGCCTCCTGAGCAGAACAAACTATCCCGTCTAAGCCTAAATCTAAACCTACTTTTGCTAATTTTAATATTTTTCCCGGACTAGATTTTTGACTGGTTAATACAGTTACTCCAATCATAAGCGGAAGATCTATTTTTAATTTAGCCGCTTCTTCATTCCTGGCTTTTACTGCAAACCTAATCATCTCTTCTCCACCCTGAATATGCAATGTCATCATCTTTACTTTAAGCCGCACTGCCTGCCTTACCGCATTACCGACAGTATTAGGAATATCAAAAAATTTCAAATCTAGGAAAACTTCGGCATTTTTTTTGCGGATATACGTGATTATATCCTGTCCGCAAGCAGTAAATAATTGCAACCCGACTTTAAAAATCTTGATTTGTGGGTAGAGTTTGTCGACAAACGCCTTTGCCTGGGTGAAATTGTCAACATCTAGAGCAAGGATCAATTTCGGGTAACGAATCATAATTTAAGTGCTCCGATAAGAGATTTAATATCTGCAATACGATTTTTGTTTAAATACTCTTTCAAACCATCGATAATTTCTATAGTTACGGAAGGCTTGACAAAATTTGCTGTTCCTACTGCTACTGCAGTGGCACCGGCTAGAATAAATTCCAAAGCACTTTTTGTATCAGTAATTCCACCCATTCCGATAATCGGCAATTTTGTTTTACGATAGACTTCCCAAGTCATTCTTACTGCTACCGGACGAATCGCCGGTCCGCTTAAACCTGCGGTAACTGCGGCAATACGCGGCCGTAAAGTTTGCGTATCTATACTCATCCCTAACAAAGTATTGATCAAAGCCAACGCATCTGTGCCGGCTCTTTCTGCTGCTAAAGCAATATCTTCTATAGAAGTAACATTTGGGCTTAATTTGGTAATTAAAGTTTTCTTCGTCACCTTACGCACTGACCTAACGACCGCGTAGGTCGCTTTTGGGTCCTGAGATACTAATCTTACGTTCTGACTTCTGCCCTCTGACTTCTGCCCTCTGATATTCGGACATGAAATATTCAACTCAATTGCTGAAATTTCCTTTATCTCATCTAAACACTTTGCTAATTCAACAAACTCCCTAGAATCACCTTCTGAAGCAATGCTTACAATAATCGGAACGCCTATTTTTTTAAGATAAGGGAGTTTCTCACTAACAAATCTATTTAAACCCGGATTTTCAAGGCCGATAGAATTAAGCATTCCCGAGGGGGTCTCGCATGTGCGAGGCGGTTTATTACCAGGCCGAGGTTTCAAAGTAATAGTCTTTGTAACCACTGCCCCAAGCTTTTTTAGGTCCATAAAATCCGAAAACTCCTCGGCATATCCAAAAGTCCCGGAAGCTACCATCACCGGATTTAGTAATCTTAACTTCCCTATTTTAACTTCTAACCCTTTATACATAATTTTATCCGTTTAACTCCAAAGAATTTCTTTCGCATAAAAAACCGGGCCTTCTTTGCAAACCCGTTTAAAACCTTCTTTAGTATTAACGACGCAACCCAAACAAGCACCGATTCCACAAGCCATATGCGCTTCAAGGGAAATCTGTGCTGGAATTTTATATTCTTGAGAAAGTCGCGAAATTTCTTTGAGCATTGGAGTTGGCCCGCAGGCATAGATCGGGTAACGGGTTCCGGGTAACGGGTAATGACGCAGAACATCTTCTAATAAACCAGTAACATACCCCTTAAGACCCTGCGAGCCGTCTTCGGTGGCTACTTTCACATCACAGCCGAGTGCCTTAAATTCCTTCGCGCATAAAATACCGTTTTTTGTTTTAGATCCTATTAATACAACCGGATTTACTTTATTCCTTTTTTCTGTCCCCTGAATTATGCGTTCTGCTAGGAATAACAACGGAACAACCCCCATCCCTCCCGCAACGAGAACCGAGAACCGAGAACCCAAAACCGAAAACCCGTTTCCCAACGGCCCAATAACATCTAAATATTCTCCGGCTTTTTTCTGCGATAATAACCGAGTGCCATCACCTACTACTTCGAATAATAATTCTATTCCGGTGACCAGTGACTGGTGACCAGTGACCCGATGGATACCTAAGGGCCTTCGTAACAACGGCTGCGTACCGTCACTTACTCTGATATTCACAAACTGCCCAGGCAGAGCTTTTCTAGCAATTCCTGAAGCATCAAGAACCATCTTAAAATAATTCTCTTTTATATTTTTATTTGAAATTATTTTTATTTCTGACATTTTGGACAAAAATAACTCCCTCTTCCGCCAATCAGTATTCTTTTTATTAAGCTCTTGCATACAAAACAAGGTTTTCCAACCCGGTCATAAACTTTATGAAACTTGACATAATTACCCGGTTTACCTGAAAGCTGCACATACTGGTCAACAGAAGAGCCTTTTTCTCTAATTGCTTCGGTAAGCGTATCTTTTATCTCTTTAAAAAGCAACTCTTTTTCTGTTTCTTTAAGGCTGGCTGCGCTCCTTGCCGGGTAGATTTTTGACCTGAACAACACTTCTGCAGCGTAAAGATTACCTATACCTGAAATAAATTTCTGATCCATGATCAAAGGTTTTATTTTAGTTTTCTTACCCTTAAGCATTTTCTTAAACTGTTCCAGGTTAATTTCAAATGGCTCTGGCCCCAACTCTTGAACAAATTTTAACGCGCGCCAATCATCAACTAACCTTAATTCAGCAAAAATACGCTGGTCCCTGAAATCTAATGTTTTACCATCGGACAAATGAAAAATTATTCTTGCATCTTTGCCCTGCCCGGGATAAACCAATTGCCCGGTCATCTTCAGATGAATACAAAGAAATTTACCGCTTGAAAGCTCTATAATTAAAAGCTTGGCTTTTCTTTTTACTCCGGTAATTTTAACACCGCTTAATTCTTTTTTGAACTTTTCCGGGGTAGGCTCACGAATCACTTTCGGTTGATGAATGCAAACCTCGGTAATTTTCTTTCCAACGATTGAATTCTCTAATTCGCGTTTTATGGTTTCAACTTCCGGTAATTCAGGCATCGGTTTTAATTTTAGGCTTTTTATGATATTCCTGTATCGACTTCACATTTATTTTTTTCTTAATCAATGTTTCTATCCCGTTTACGGTTGCCTGCGCTCCGGAAATAGTAGTAGTGTAAGCAATATTATAAAGCACAACGTGGGACCGGATATCCACTTCATCCCGCCGAGGAATTCTTCCGGAAGGCGTATTGATCACAAGCTGGATTTTACCATCTTTCATTAAATCTAGGATATTCGGCCGGCCTTCATTAATTTTAGGAAGCACTTTTACCGGCATCCCGTTTTTTTTAAGAGCCTCGGCTGTGCCGGATGTTGCATATAGATTAAAGCCTAAATCTTTTAGTTTCTTCGCCACTAAAACCACCGCGCGCTTATCTTTATCCCGCACTGAAAGAAAAACATTGCCTTTTACCGGTAGGCGCTGTCCGGCAGCAAGCTGGCTCTTTAAAAAAGCGCTTCCGAAATCTTTATCAATCCCCATCACCTCTCCGGTAGATTTCATTTCCGGGCCAAGGATTACATCTACACCAGAAAACCGGTTAAAAGGAAAAACTGATTCTTTTACCGCAACATGCTTTACGCTTATTTCTTTCGTAAAACCCAACTCTTTTATTTTTTTTCCTATCATAATCTTAGTAGCAAGTTTTGCAAGCGGCACACCGATCACCTTTGAAACAAAAGGCACAGTGCGTGATGCGCGCGGATTTACTTCAAGCACATAAAGTTTTTCATCTTTAATAGCGTACTGAATATTCATCAGGCCCAAAAGTTTTAATTCGCGCGCCATTTTACAGGAAGCTTCTCGAATACGATTCAACATATCCTGTGAAAGGGTATATGTAGGAAGCACCATCGCTGAATCACCGGAATGGATCCCCGCCTCTTCAATATGCTCCATAATCCCGCCAATAACAAAATCTTCTCTATCTCCGATCATATCCACATCTACTTCAATTGCATCCTCTAAGAATTTATCGACCAATATCGGATGCTCTCCGGATACAGCCGCAGCTTCTACTATATATCGCTCAAGTGTACTTTCATCATAAACAATTTCCATACCCCGTCCGCCAAGAACATAGGACGGCCTGACTAAAACCGGATAACCGATTTTACGCGCAAGCTCTTTTGCGCCATCAAAATCAAAAGTCGTTCCGCTTTCAGGCTGAAGGAGCCCAAGCTTATCCAAAAGCTGTTTAAACTTTTTTCTGTCCTCTGCGATATCAATACTCTCGGCACTCGTACCTAAAATATTTACTCCGCATTCACGCAAAGGAACACTCAAATTAAGCGGGGTCTGTCCTCCAAATTGCACAATCACCCCTAAAGGATTTTCTTTACGTATAATCTCAAGAACATCTTCTAAAGTTAACGGTTCAAAATAAAGCTTATCCGAAGTATCATAATCAGTAGAAACGGTTTCAGGATTACAATTAACCATTATTGTCTCATACGCCTCTTCTTTGAGCGCAAATGCAGCCTGACAACAGCAATAATCAAATTCAATTCCCTGCCCAATGCGATTTGGCCCGCCGCCTAAAATTATTACTTTTTTATTCTCCATTTTATACCTATAGTTAAATTTTCAACAGGGGTAGGGGACGTTTAAACGTCCCCTACCTTGTGGATAACTTTTTTGGCTTCTTCTACTGCTTCATCAATGGATCCCACTTTAATCACTCCAGGGATATCCCATGAGCCTAAACTAATTACCGGTATGCCAAACTGAAGGCAATAAGCAATTTCTGATAAAGTCCCTGCCTCACCCGGTAATGCTATTACCACATCCGCACTCTTAACTACCAAGGCATTGCGCGCTAACCCCATACCTGTAGGAATAGCAATATCGACAAATTTATTAGCGCTCTTCTTGTCATAGTCTGGAAGAATACCTAAAGTAGTGCCTCCAGCTGATTTAAAGCCCGTACAAACCGCCTCCATTACTCCACCTAATCCGCCACAAACTAATAAATCTACCACTTTAGTCAGTCTTTTGCCTAAATCTATGGCTAATTGCTCCACTTCTGGCGTACACCGTCTTCCTCCAATAACCCCGACAACTTTTTTTAGCATAATCTTAAATATTCTTAGCTGTGAATTCTTCCCTCGCCTAAGCACTCGTAAATTCTGTCGCCGGTCTCGCCTGCGGCGGACGACTCCAGAATTTACTCGTAGGCTTCGGGATGGATTCCCTGCTATTAAATGAGGGGAATCCTACGCGCCTGGTAGGAATTGAACCTACACCACCAGCTTCGGAGGCTGATGCCCTATCCGTTGGGCCACAGGCGCTAAAATAAACTTAACTGTTCTTCGGATTTTTTTGTTTTCTCTTCAGTTTTTAAAAGGCCGACAATCCCGTATTCACCATCATAACCAGGCTTGATATCCACCTGGCCCTTACGCACCTTAAGCACCCCCTGCGCAATATTTTCCGGTAATCCTTTAAGCAGCTCTTTTTCTGTGGCGCGCAAAAGAATATCAAACTCTGTGCCAAATTTTGACAGATATCCCAGATATTCCCGCTCAATTACTACTGATTCTTTACCCACTCCTTTAATATCGGCAATAATTTCGATAAAAGGGATCATACTCTTAAACCTAATTGCATTCTCCGGATTGAATCCTATTGGCCGGTCAGCTAATTGCTCAACCCGATTCATTACTCCTACTGTAACCGGTTTCCTGCATTTAGGGCATACGCCTTTATGTTGGCGCGTTTCTTCCGGTGAAAAGCGAACTCCGCAAAGCCGATGCCCGTCAAAATGGTATTTTCCTTCTTCCGGAAAAAACTCTATCGTATAAAGAAACTTCTTTTTGTCCTTACTCTTTAAAGCATCTCTTATCCCGGCATAACTTAATTCACAATTAAATACATTGGCTTCTCTTCCGATGCGCGTTGGGCCATGGCTATCGGAATTACTTACCAGAGAAAATCTGTCAAGCGCAGAAAGCCGCCAGTTCATTGCCGGATCACTTGATAACCCCGTCTCAAGCGCAAATATCTTTTCTGTCTGCTTGCCAAAACAATCTTCTATTTTATCAAACCCTGACATTGAACCAAAAAGAGAAAACCAGGGAGTCCAGCAATGCGCCGGGATTAACATACAATTTTCATCTGCCTCAAAAACAATGCGCGCTATCTCTTCAGCATCAAGCCCTAATATAGGCCTGCCGTCAGAAGCGAGGTTTCCTCTACGCGAAAGCACTGCATTAATTTTTTCTACAGATTTAAAAGATGGCGCGGTAATAACATTATGGATGCGATAGCAGCGGCCGTTTTTTGAGTAGATACTTGAAACCTCCGCAGTAAGCATAAAATATACCCCTTTATGGATATACAATCCGTTGCCGGCATCCTCAAGATTTCTCTTTAACTCTTCCAGCCACAAATGATGGGTAAAATCTCCTGTCCCCATCAGCGTAACCCCTTTAAGCTTTGCCCATTCAGCAATATGAGGGACATCCATCTGCCGGCTGGTTGCCCGGCTATATTTTGAATGAATATGTAAGTCTGCAATAAATTCCATCTTATCCCTTATATTTCAATTCCCCGTTACAAAAAACATATTTTACCACACCCTTAAGCGTCTTTCCTAAAAAAGATGAGTTTTTTGACTTAGAAACCAAATCTTTTTTATCTACTTTCCACTCAGCACCCGGGTCAACTATCACTAAATCCGCAACACTGCCTTCTTCTATCCCTCTCTTAGGTTTATTTATAATTTTGAATGGATTATAACAAAGTTTTTGCGCTAGCTGCTCCCAACTTAAAACACCAGGGACCACCAGCTCACTGATACTTACACTAAGTAAAGTTTGCAAGCCAATTACCCCAAACTCTGCACGATCAAACTCAATATCTTTTTCATTTTGTGTATGAGGGGCATGGTCTGAAGCAATAACATCAATAGTACCATCCTTAAGGCCATTTTTAATCGCCTCTATGTCAGTTTTACTCCTTAGAGGAGGATTCATCTTCATGTTTGTATCATAACTACACAAATCTTCTTCAGACAAAGAAAAGTAGTGCGGAGCAGTTTCACAAGTAACCTTAACTCCACTCTTTTTTGCCTGAGCAATAATTTCTACTGACTCCTTACAGCTAACATGCGCGATATGAATAGTTGCCCCTTCATTCTGGGCTAATTCTATATCGCGTTTTACTCTCAAATATTCAGATTCCCGAGAAATACCGCGTAACCCCAGCTTTGTGGAGATAATCCCTAAGTTTACTGCTCCGTTATTAGAAAGTATTTTATCTTCACAATGACAGATCACCGGAACATTCAAACTCTTAGCTTTAACAAAGGCCTGACGTAACACCTCTTCATCATCTACGGATGAGCCATCGTCAGTAAAAGCTACGGCTCCTGTCTTTACTAACGCTTCCATATCAACCAGTTCTTTCCCAAGTCTACCCTTTGTAATTGCTGCGGCAATAAAAACATCAGTATTGGCAGTTTCTTTAATGATGCGGGAAAGTAAATTTATAGACTCTAGGTTATCTATTGCAGGAATTGTGTTGGGCATGGCTAAAAGAGAAGTCACCCCACCTCTTAATGCTGCGGAAGTTCCAGAAGCCACTGTTTCTTTATCCTCACGGCCAGGTTCGCGCAAATGCACATGCATATCAAAAATCCCGGGTAAAATAATATAACCTTCAGCATTAATAATTTCATCCGCTTTATCAGTAATATTGGAAGATATACGGATAATCAAACCATCTTCAATAAGAATATCTAATTCCTGTCCCCTCTTAATGAGGATGCGCATCCTGATATTCCTTTCCTTGAGAAACTAAAAACAACACTGCCATACGCACGGCAATACCGTTTGTTACCTGCTCTAAGATCACCGAATTTTTGCCATCGGCAACTTCACTTGAAATTTCAATTCCGCGGTTAATCGGGCCGGGATGCATAATAATAATATCTTTTTTTGCCAGGGCGAGTTTCTCTTCGGTAATACCGAACTTCTGAAAATATTCCAGCTGTTTTGGAAAAGCTTCCTGATTATCGCGCTCAAACTGCATGCGCAGGACATTCACCGCATCTGCATTTCTTATAACTTTATCTAAATCATCACTAACTAACACACCCAGCTTCTCTATTTCTGCCGGGATAAGCATGGCAGGAGCGCAGACTGTAACTTTTGCGCCTAATTTAGTCAGGCCCCAGATATTTGAACGCGCAACACGCGAATGCGCGATATCACCGACGATACAAACATCTAGCCCTTTAATCCGCCCTAGTTTTTCCTTAAGTGTAAACATATCTAGCAGCGCCTGGGTCGGATGTTCATGCCAGCCGTCTCCGCCGTTTACCACGCTGATATTAAGATTACGAGAGAGTATATTAGGAGCGCCGGATGAACCATGCCGGATAACTACAATATCAGCTTTAAGCGCCTCGATATTTTTTCCGGTGTCAATTAAGGTCTCACCCTTTTTAACGCTTGAAGTTTCAACTGCGATATTGATTACGTCTGCGGAAAGTCTTTTGGCAGCTACTTCAAAGGAAACGCGGGTGCGGGTAGATGGTTCATAAAATAGATTGACTACGGTCTTACCACGTAAGGCAGGGACTTTTTTAATTTCGCGAGTGGATACTTCTTTAAAAGAAGCAGCAGTTTCTAAAATAAATTCAATCTCTTCAGCACTTAATTCTTCAAGCCCGAGCAGATCCTTACGCTGCCACTCCATCTTATTAATCCTCGGTTAAAACCACTTCGTCTTTTCCTTCTGATTCAAGCAATCTGACTTCGATCTTTTCGTTCTTTGCCGTAGGAATATTTTTTCCGACATAATCTGCGCGGATAGGCAACTCCCGATGGCCGCGGTCAACTAACACCGCAAGCTGTATAGTTTTGGGCCGGCCAAAATCTATTAATGCATCCAGGGCAGAACGTATCGTTCTCCCGGTATAAAGCACATCATCTACCAGCACAACATCTTTACCTTCCAGGCCAAAATTAATCTCAGTTTTACGCACGATAGGCTGCGATTTAGCAAGCGCTAAGTCATCACGATATAAAGTAATATCTAATATCCCTACGGGAACATCAATATTATCAATATGCTTAATACACTCGGAAAGCCTTTGCGCTAAAAATGCTCCGCGGGTTCTAATCCCAATAAGGCAAAGATTACCAGCGCCCTTATTTTTTTCGATAACCTCATGCGCTATGCGCGTAAGGCTGCGTTGAATTGCTTCTTTATCTAAAATTTTAGCTTTCTCGGGCATAAATAAAAAGACCCAGCCTTATGCATGCTGGGTTTTGCAAAATTTTTTGATTTTTATATTCATATTTTTTACCTTGCCGGTTTCTCAAGAACCAGCTTAAAGGTTAAGTTGATTTGATTAAATATACCCGAAAATACTCGGTTTGTCAAGGCTAAATTACTACTTGATGTGGGAATGATACCATACATCGTTACCCCCTACCCTATGAGGGAAAATTAACAAAGCTTCTTTGTATTAGCGGGGCCTGCCTGCTAAAAGTCACAAAACGCTTTATGTAACTGCCATAAAAATCAAGAGTTACAAATAAAATACTTACGCAAAAAATAGAACCGTCCCTTTTATTCTATAGTTTTTGCTTAAAAACTACCGAAGCGTCCCCTAGTTTCA
>CAKKSP010000042.1:31327-48185 GCA_919902045.1 Omnitrophica bacterium GWA2_41_15
TCCCCTAGTTTCAAAGCTTCAAGCAATTTTTAATGAAAATTTTAAACTATTTAATACCTGCATAACAGTTGAAAGCTTGGGATCAGCGTGTTCAGAAAGCGCCCGGTATAGATTTTCCCGGTTAAGCCCGGTCTCTCTAGAAAGCTTACTGAAACCACCGTGCACCCTGGCTGCAACAGAAAGCGCCGAAAGAAACGCTTTTTCATCACCGTCTTTTTGGTATTCCTCAAGAGCAACTTTAATATAGCTCTTTAGCTCTTGCGGATACTTTTTATAATGCTCAATCTGCGCTTCATCAAATGTTCTAAATTTTCTTTTGCTCATGATAATCCCTCCAGTAATCCAATGCCTTTTTTATGTCTTTATCTTGCGAGCTCTTGACTCCACCCATAAGCAATACCACCAGCGTATGCCCATCTTCACCGCAGTAAAGCCTATACCCTTTGCCAAAATCCAAACGTAATTCTACAATTCCTTGGAAACGCTTATGGTTGCCGTAATTACCCTGTTTAATCCTGTCTATACGTGTTTCAATGCGATGCCGCGTAATTTTATCACGCAAAGAAAATAACCAATCGACAAAAGGTTCTTTATTACCATGCGTTTTATAAACTATAACTGTCTTTCCCATCATCTGCTATAAGTGTAGCTTATAAGCTACATATTGTCAAGTCATTTATAGGTTATTTAAATTATTACTACAAACTCTCCCCTTGGCTTATGTTCTTTGAAATGCTTATAAAGCTCTTTTGCGCTTCCTCTCTTTACTTCCTCAAATTTCTTCGTAACCTCACGCACTAAAACCACTTCTTTCTCTAAAAAAACTTCCTGGATCGCCTCAAGCGTGGCCAAAATCCGGTGGCAAGATTCATAAAAAACTATTGTTGAGCCGATTTCAGCCAAAACTTTTAAACGATTACGCTTACTGCCTGATTTTGGCGGTAGAAATCCGGCAAAATAAAAATTATAGGCAGGTTTTCCGGATAAAACCAAAGCCGCAACCAAAGCCGTAGCGCCAGGGATTACTGTAACCTCGATATTGTTCTGTAAAGCAAGATTGATTAACTGATACCCAGGGTCTAGCACCCCGGGAGTCCCGGCATCAGAAACAAGCGCAACGCTTTTGCCTTCTTTAAGCAGGCCTAAAAGATACCCTTCTTTTTGCAGGCGATTATGTTGAAAATAACTTGTGGTGTGGGCAGATATCTGGTAATGGTCAAGCAGGATTTTTGTATGGCGCGTATCTTCGCAGGCAATCAAATCTACGGATTTTAAAACTTCAATTGCGCGCAGGGTGATATCTTTGAGATTGCCGATGGGAGTAGAAACTATGTATAACATTTATAGATTCGTCATTGCGAGCCCAGAATGGGCGAAGCAATCTATTCTTTGTGATTGCTTCGTCGCTATCGCTCCTCGCAATGACATCATTCTACAGTTACCGACTTAGCTAAATTTCTCGGCTGATCAACGTCGCAACCACGCTTTACCGCAATATGATATGCTAATAATTGTAACGGCAGAGCAACGATAAGAGGAGAGAAAAACTCATTTACTTTAGGCAGGTATATTACTTCCCGGGTTAAAGCTTTAATTTTCTCATCACCTTCGGTTGCAATAGCAATAATTTTGCCACGGCGGGAATGAATCTCCTGAATATTAGAAAACATCTTTTCATAAACTTTGGATTCTACGGCTACACAAACCACAGCCCGATATTCATCAATAAGGGCAATTGGGCCATGCTTCATCTCTCCTGCGGCATAACCTTCAGCCGGAATATAGGAAATTTCTTTTAATTTTAATGCGCCTTCAAGGGCAGAGGGATAATTAATCTGCCGGCCCAAAAATAGAAAAGATCCAAGATGCGAATGCCGACGCGAAAGTGTGCGAATTCCATTCTGATTTTTAAGTACTACTTCTATCAAATGCGGCAACTTTTGCAACTCTTGAGTATATTTTTTTATATCCTTACAGGAAAGCGATTTTTTAATCCCTGCTAAATATAAAGCAAAAAGATAAAACCCCGCTAATTGCGCAGTATAAGCTTTAGTAGAAGCCACCCCGATTTCTGGCCCGGCATGCGTATATATAACCCCATCACTTTCCCGGGTTAAACTTGAACCGAGAACATTACAAATAGTTAAAGTTTTTGCACCTAGCCGTTTTGCTTCTCTGACTGCTGCTAAGGTGTCTGCGGTTTCACCGGATTGACTTACGGAAATTACTAAACTATCCCTATCAACAAGCAATTTACGATAACGGAATTCACTTGATACATCTACTATCACCGGCAAAGACAGGATTTCTTCAAATATATATTTACCACATAAACCTGCATGATAGGCTGTGCCACAGGCAACAATGACGATATTTTTAACTTTTAAAAAATCTCTTTCTTTAAGTTTAAGCTCGTCAAAATGTATCTGGCATGTATTCTTTTCTAAGCGCTGAATCAAAATATCCTTTAAAATTTTAGGCTGTTCATTGATCTCTTTGATCATAAAATGCGGAAAGCCTTGTTTTTGCGCCTGGGACACATCCCAGGTAATTTTTACAGTAGCACGTTTGATATTTTTCCCGGAAAGATCAGTAATCTTTACGCTATCCTTAGACAAAACTGCCATTTCTCCGTCGTTAAGATAGATAACGTCTTTAGCAAAATCAAGCAATGCCGGCACATCGGATGCCAGGTAATTTTCCCCTTTACCTATCCCAATAACTAAAGGGCTCCCCATCTTAGCGCAAATCAATTTATCCGGCTCTGCTTTCGAAATTACTCCTAATGCAAAAGAACCGGTGAGTTTTTTTAATGTTTTACGTACCGCCTCTTCAAGAGATGAAGAATTTTTTAAATAATCTTCGATTAAGTGAGAGATTACTTCTGTATCGGTTTGGCTGCGGAATTTATGTCCTTTATGCAAAAGCTGATCTTTAAGCAAAGCGTAATTTTCAATAATCCCGTTATGGACTATGGCTAACTTTCCGCTGCAATCTGTATGCGGATGAGCATTAACCTGATTTGGAGCTCCGTGGGTCGCCCATCTTGTGTGCGCGATACCTAGGCTGCCTAAAAGAGAAGATTTCTGCAGAATTCTTTCAAGTGCGCTGATCTTACCTTGCGCTTTATGCACTAAGATTTTATTTCCACCGCGAGAAACCACAGCCATTCCGCTTGAATCATAACCGCGGTATTCAAGCCGCTTCAGCCCGCTTAATAAAATCGGCTGTGCTTCTTTATTGCCTATATATCCGACTATTCCGCACATTTTAATCCTTTTCCTAACCTACATTGAATATGACAATTATAAACCGTTACTTTAATTTTGCCAATAAGGAAGATTTTGTAATTTTAAATCAAAGAATAATGACAGTTCGCTACATTCTTTCCCACAGCTCCCAATTGCTTGGAATTAGAAATAACCAATCCGTGAACATCTTTAATACGCGAAATCCCCAGCCACTTTATTAATGGGCTTACGCGGCCATAATCAATGGTTGAAGACAGTTTTATTTCGATAGGATAAATTGTCTTACTGGTCTCAATCAAAAGATCTACCTCTAACCCGTCAGTACTGCGGTAATAATAGAGTGAACATGGATCAACAAAAGCAGAAAATCGCTTATAGAATTGAGAAACGCAAGCCGTTTCAAAAAGCGCTCCGCCCATAGGGCCATCAAGCGCATGGATTTCATCCTGGAGCCCGACAAGATAGGAAACAAGGCCGGTATCGATAAAATAACATTTTGGGGCCTTAATAAGCCTTTTGCCGAAATTTCTATGATACGGCATCAGAAAAAAAATAAGCCCGCTTGCTTCTAAAAGAGTAAGCCATGATTTTATTGTAGGCACCGAAACGCCTATATCTCGCGAAAGTGTCGAACAATTAAGTTCCTGGGCAGTGCGCGAGGCTAAAAGTTTTACAAAGCGCTCAAAATCGTGCAGATTTGACTGCTTGATATACCCACGAACATCCCGATCAATATAAGTCTGTAAGTAGCTAGAAAACCAGAGCTTTCGGGATATGCTTTTGTTCAAAGCAACCTCAGGATACCCGCCATCCAAAATCCACCTGCCAAGAGGAATAATTTTCTTCGGTAATTTTTTAGCATGAACAAGGTTATTTATAAAGCTACTTGCCTCACTCAAATTAAATCGCGCAGTCTTTTGCAACTCTTCTAAAGAAAATGGGAACAGGTGTAAAATGGCAATGCGGCCAGCCAAGGTTTCGCTTATACCTTTCATTAATGCCCACTGTTGAGAGCCGGTTAAGACCCACTGTCCCGGATTTTTATTTCGTTCAATATTAGCTTTGATATAAGACAAAAGTCCTGGGGCATTCTGGATTTCATCAATAATTACAGGAGGCGGATATTTTTCTAAGAAACCACGCGGGTCTTCGATGGCAAGCGAACGCAGGTCTATCTCATCTAGAAGTACATAATTATACCCTTTGAGAAACGATTTTGACAATGTCGTTTTACCAGAGCGGCGCGGTCCGCCGATAAAAACAGCAGGAAATGATTTTACGGCATCCTTTAATGTTTTTTCTAACAGGCGTTTTATATACATAATTGATATTTTAAAGTATAACTTTAAATTGTCAAGATATTTTTGCGCAGTCAGCGCACACCGGCGCACATTTGCGCAATAAACTTTCTATACTGAGTTATTAGAAGAATTAAGCTTTACTCCATAATGCGGAGAGATGGAAAATGTTCCTTCAAATACAGGTTTTTTGGGGGCTTGGGTATGGCTTCCGGTTTCAAGAAGCACCAGAAACTCTTTTAAAGCAGGTTCTGTAGGCACTGCCAGGTCTTCTTCCATCCTTAGAAGCTGGCTTATACAGCTAAAGATCTCTTCTATGCTATCTTTGGGCTTATTCTTATCTATGCTGACTTGTAGATATTTACTTATTTCAAGCGGACAGGTGATCTTCCCACTAGACATCATTTCCTTAATATTGCTCCATTCCATATTAAGCTGATTTATATATTCTTCCTGTGAAGGGACTGTCCCCGCTGGGAACATTCCTTGATTTTCTAAGGGGACTGTCCCTAAAGGCAACTCGCGCAGGTCGATGCCGGAAACTTTTTTATTTGCTTCTTGCGCGGGGGAAGTAGGCAATTTGAGCCCATCCGCATTTCCGTAATAAACACTCTCACCTGTGCCGCTATAACCAAATCTTTGTTTTCCCGTTTTTTGACTTTCTGTTAGTGGAAATTCATGAGGTTTATAACCTTCTCTCCAGATATTATGAGGTTTGCCTGCATCAAATGCATCTGAAATTACCACTGCCTTATTATTTATCGCGGGATTAAGCAGATTCTGATTAAGGTTATTTATAAATCCTTTCTTATTATAACCGACTTCCTCTGGTTTTGCTGTGCCTAACATTTCCCCGGGGTTCCACATTCCCATTGGTGCTTTTATCAGCAGTGTTTGAAATTTGAGGTTCTGCATAAAATTACGGAAAGCTAAATTATTTCTGTAGCTTTTTTCTAAAGCATCCAGTATGTCATTAGAAAACTTCCCAGCAAATTTCACATCTTTTTTAATATTTAATATTTTCTCCTGAATTACACCTTCTGTATTTAAATATCCGTTATTTTTCAGAGCGGCCTCAAAACTATTTATTTCTTCTTGGGATAAACCTTTATCTTTAAATAAGCTTCCAACAAAAACTCCGTCATACACATTATGTGAAATATACCAATATTGTTTTTCTTTACCGTTTTCGTCGGTGAACTTAATCATGGCATTAGCATAACTCATATCTTTAATACTACCATCTGCCCAGCGTAGGCTACCATCTTCATTAATATCAAAATAATTTATCCCTTTTATATCTGCGTTTAAAAAAGAAACTAGCCTAGCAACAATTAATCCTACTCCTTGGCCTTTTCCTTCTTTATTATCCACATAACTCTTGGGTAAATAATCAACCGAGGAAAACTGAATACCTACTTTTTCATCGGAACTACTGTTTTTTAAGAAATCCTCCAGCTGCTCCAAAGGACCAAATTCTTCATATCCTATAGATATAACATCAGTCACTTCTTTTGATATTCCAAAACCTGCCAGAGGATCAAACCCTCCGAAAGGATAAAGCACAGCGCCTCCGGTTACTCCCGCTTCTTCTCCGATCTTAGCAAGCATGGAGGTATATTGAGCAAAAGTAATCTCACCGCTATTCTTTAATTTTTCAAGCGCTTGAATTCTATCTTTATCGTTTACCAATAAAGACTCAATTGAGCTCTTTACGGCTTCATCTAATTGATTTTTTGCTAAAGAGACAGTTGGCTTAGACGCTTCAAGAAGCATGTTAAATCTTGTGTTTTTATCATTTGATTCTAATTTAACCGTTTTAAACATTTTTTGCAGAGAACTTTTAATGTTTCCAACAGCGCTTTGTTTATTTACAGGCATATCAAAAACAATAACCCCTTTCTCGGAAAGAGTTTCGGATAAACTTCCTATATGTTGCAAAAATTCATTTTGGCTAGATACTGTATCGGATAGCGGAAAATGTAAAACGTCTTTGCTATAACCTAACTCTATTTTATCGTCTTTTATAATACTCTTGATCGCTGAAGGTAAATTTTCTGCTGTATCTAAAATAAATGTAATATTGTCCGAAATAATCTCTGTGCTAGCGTCGTATGTATCACCGGTAGCAATAATCTGAATATTAGTTATACCTTCTTTTGCTAGTTTTTCTACCAGCTCTCTAGCAGCCCTTAAGTTACCCGCGCCCCACTCGAGAACATAGAGCTTTTCATTTATTTTTGACTTTGCTTGAGCCAAACTGCGTATGTACTCATATAACGGTTTGCCAAGAATGCCTTTGAATGCCGAATTTATTTCTTCAAGACTAGTATCAATAATCCCAAACTGATGCTCTTCAGTGCGCGGATCAATTATTACGCCTCCGTTACCATCATTAATTAACCTTGCCCCGGCAACCAGCTCAAGCTGCTCATCCTTTGTCAAAGTCCGATTAAATTTTATCCGTTCCATATTATCTATGGCTTTCTGACTGGGCTTTTTAAGCGAAACCTCATATTTTTCAAGAATGCTTCTTGCTTTTCTCAGCTCGTCATTATTGGAAACAATCACGAAGCCATCTACAAGTTTCTTTATTTCCCACTGGAGAAAACCTTTACTTTGCAGTTCTGTTATAAACCCATAGAAATTATCTTCAGGATCTTGTAAATAATTTCTTGCCTTTATTACTGCACCAAACGTAGAATCAGTAATGGCATACCCTAATACTTTTTCAGTTTTATCCCTATCCGAAAGTTCTGTAATCAAACCGCGCAAATCACCCTGGTATTGATCGCCTCTGATATTATCATGGCTTCGGGCAGATAATTCCTTGTTTTCATGATCCAAGGCTTCTTTGATCTGTTCGTCATTGCCTTTTGCTATAATATCTTCGCGAATAAACGGCATTCCTTGAACAGCAATACCATAAATCCTGTTATTTATTGATGACTCGTCCCTGACGATCACTTGAAATTCGATTTCTATGCCTAATTGTTTCTTTGAAACTGATACTTTTATTTGTTCTCTTTCGTTTAACTTCCTTGTATGAAAAACAATATCTCTTGGGTTATTTCTTCCTTCAATCAAGAACTCTTCTTCAACAACACCTTCTTTGGTTGGAATCCTTGTGGCATTATGAAGGGTTAGCGTTCCATCTGTGGCTAATGTAGCAGATTCATAATCCCAGCGGCCCATAGTGCCGGAGCCTTCGGCAACTAACAATGCTGTGCTTTTGACTATTGCGTTAATATTGCCCTCTCCTTTTCCGGAGTTAAGTATCAATACTAATTCTATCTGCGCTCCCGGTTCTCCGGAAGAGTAAAAAAAGCCCCCTTTAATACGCAAATCCCAACTTTTTCCTATACCAAAATCCGCAATGAACAAATCTCCTTTAAGACGATTGAGTAATTCTACGACGTTCTCCAACTTCTGTGGTTTATGGCCAACTATAATCTTGTCAACACCCAACTGCCCCAAAAGTCTTTTCAGGCCTTCTTTATCTAACTGCTCGAGCCCAATCTCTCCCATGCCCAAAAGAATAGAACTATCTTCACTTAAAAGATAATCGTATGCTTTGTTTTTTAATTCTTTATCATCTCCTTTGATTGCTTCCTGTAATGCAATTAATCCATCCAATCCGTTTTTGCCTTCAAATTCTAAAGTAAGATTACCCTTAGGATCAACTGGTAATCCAGCATGTACAAAAAATACTTTCTCCCCATCAATATCTTCTATATTATAAAGATTGAATTGCTGGCGCACATTTTCAAATAATGTTTTTAATTTATTACTTGAACGTATATTTGCTATCAACGCCTTTTCTAACCTTATCACTTCCTTTTCAGCTTCGGAGCCCTGAGAATAGCCTTTGGTAAATTGCGCATACACCCAATCATCAAACAATTCCTTCCCAGAATCGTCCAATTGACTATTTATAAGCCCGCCGAGCTGGCTCTGCAGCAACCAATCCACGTCGTCTTTGAAGCCTAACACCAACGCCTCGGCTTTTAGGTCATGGCCGCCGTATAGCAATGTCATCTTCCTTGTTTCGCTTCCTTTTAGCAATTGCTGCAATACTTCGTAATCATTTTCTCCTCCGGCAAAATCGCCGATAAAAATAATTCTTTTTACATTCCCTGCATTGCCAAGCAATTGTTTTAATGCATCTATGTCTCCGTGTATATCTGAAAATACCGCTACAGAATTATGCGCTTCAATTAAGGCAGCCTCATTTTCTGGCTCGAAGTTAAAAATCACCCATTTCCCGTCACTATCTTTAAAATTAACGGCTTTTATTACATCGCTTCCTCGCGTAGGAGGAAGAAAAGTTTTCATAAATCGGCCTAACTCAGCATCTGCGCCCTGCAGCGTAGCAATTTTATTCCCATAATCATCATATTTAATACTAACGACTCCGGATTTTTCACGGTCATTAATTTCGTTCTCTAGGATTTCAGCGGGGGTACTGCCCTGCTTAAGACTGTATTTGTTCAAAAAATTATCCGCACGGCCTAGTTTCTTTACGGATATTTCCCGTGTTTTCAGAAGCGCATCACTTCTTGAAGGCGCCACTGTTTCGGAGGCCACGGCTTCATACGGGTTTTCTTGAAACACCTCATCCAATGTTTTTTGGCCTTCAGGAGGTAGGTTATTTTTATTTTCTTCTAAGTATTTCCTGCCATCTTCGGCTTTTAGAATACCGCGGAATATTGTCTCAAGCTCAAAGCCGCCTATTCTGGCAAAAGACCCGATCCATTCATTAAAAGGCCTTACTGTTCCCCGATACATACCCGTATCTATGATTTTTACCTGCAACCCGTCATTATCTTTAAAAACGACAAAATTACCGGCATGGGGATCCCTGATGCCGCCTTTTGTCTTTTGACAAAAACTAAAGTATGTTTCCACTACTTTTTCCTCTATTACGCGTAATTCACTTTCTTTACTTTCTAATTCCCCGCGCAGCTCTTCGAGATTCTTTCCTTCTATGTATTCTTCGCTCCAGGCCCTTTTATTTTTATTGACTGCGAAAAGCATCGGCACAAAATCCGGGACACGGTTATTCAAATCGAACAAAATATCCGCGCTGTCTTCTGTCCCAGACAATTTAGGATTTGGAACCTTAAGCACAAAAGAAACTGCTCGTTGATTTATGTCGATAGCGGTTATTTTAAAAACTTCATTTTGCAGCACTTTTTTGTTTATTTTTTCTACAGAAATACTTCTGACATTATCTATATCAAACTCTTCTATTCCCGGGATATTCCCTAAAGTTTTTTTCAAAAAATTATTTGTAGAAATAACCTCTGCTATCTCTTCGCGGGTTTCTTCCAAAAACCTGGAACTCAACAATTCTCCTTCAACCCAATCAATAACGGGCATTTTATCAGCTGATACGGACGAGCCAACTTGCGCTTCCGCGGAAACGCCAAGAGGCGTAGCAACCTCTATCGCAGGAGCAGTTTTTTTCATAATCGTAACTTTTGCTAAGTCATCCGTATAAATCTCACCGCCCAATTCTTTGATAAGCTTGTGATTCTCATCTTTAAATGCCTCGGGCTCGATAACATCAAAAATGAATTTACCGCCGGGCCCTAAAATTCCCAAGATATTCGGGATTGCCTGCTCTATTTCTAATTTAGTCAAATAACCCATAACCGATTTTGCATAGATTAAATCAAACTCTTTTTTGGAAAAATTATTCATAAATTCCGGGTCGCTTATATCTGCTTCATACAAACTCTTTCTTTCTTCGGCTGTAATTACAACATCTACTCCGTAAACATCTATCTTTTCTCCATATTTTTCCGCTAATTCTTTACGCGCATTACCTGTAGGGCCGCATCCTAAATCTAGGACTTTCGCTCTCCCCTTATTTTTCAAGAGGGATTTTATCAGCCTGAATACCTTCAAATATTGGTTTATCTCTTTTACGCCTCTTTTTACCGAGTCATCCGAAGCAACAATCTGCGCTATACGAAACAACTCCTTTTTTTCACTGATTGTCAACGGGCCATACCTCTCTAAAACTTCTTTTATCTCAAGTATCGAAGGAAAAACTGAAAACGAAGTTAAATTGACCATTGCGTTATCACCGATACTTTCATTTACGATATTTAAGGCGTTCTCCGCTATCTTATTTTTCAAATCCAAAGATAAATCAGGAATTTCAACATTTTTACCTTTTCTGTTCAACTCCTCTTGCTTCTTAGCCCTATTAATCTCCCAAAAAATTCTAAACAGGACAGTATGCTCCTCTTTACTAATACCACTTTCCTTTTTATATACCTGCTGCAGCATCTCGTAACTACCTAATTCTTTAGAAACAATGTTATGTGGCACCAATATTCCTTCTGCAATAGCTCCATTACCTTCGACAATCACTTTCTGCGCGGGGGCGGCAGGCGATTGGGCTCCTAATAACTCAGCAATTTTATCCTTTACTGGCTGCCTGGCTTTGCTGGCGATCGTTGAGAGCCAAGCCTCATTACCTTCTTTTTTTAAGGCTTGGAATAAATCTTCAGGGATCCAATGTTCGGAACGTAACTGCTCAAGGCCAGCAAGTAATTGATCATCGGGTAATCCTGCCTCAAGTAAAACCATCCCTTCCTGGTAACGCTCGGTAATTAAGCTTAATGCGGTAATGATATTTTTATCTTTCTCATTATTAGCCGTAGTGATCTGTACCGCTTTTGAGACGTCAGAGGCGATTTCTTCGTTGCTAATTGAATTTAACATTTTAATTATTGCTTCGGAATTCACTGCTCTGTTGGTTGTTTTATCTGCCTTCTGCGCGGGGGCGGCAGGCGTAAGTTTTGCTCGGGAAGATATTTTTTCTTTTAACGCTAACAAAATCTGTTCTAACTTACCCTCGTCAATCTGGGCATTTTCAATGACTTCCGATGCTGTGCCATTAGGGTTGATTGGACTCCCCTCTGCCATTTCTACATTACCAACATCAATTCCTAATATTCGCACAGATACTTTTTCAAAACCTACACCCGCTATAGGAGATTCAAGATACTCGTAAAATGCTATATTCGTTATACCTAATTCTTTTGCAAATTTTTCTATCACATATGATGCATAAGAAGCAGAGGCATTGCCATATTGATTTGACCGATGACCAGCAGCATAATTTTCTTGAATTCCAGACAATAGTTTTTGCACATCTTTCTTTCTCTCTTCCGGATCATTCAGTCTCAAAAACGCTTCTTCTCTTTTCTTCTGCGCGGGGGCGGGGGACGGCGCTTCATTTAATTTTTTCTGAAGATTCTGCACCATTTCAACCGCATAAGGCAAATCGCTAGCGATATCTTCCATCGCATCTATTTTATATTTTTCTTCAAATTTCGAATACGCATCGTCTATATCCGGGTTATTTATGTCAACCTGAAGCTCATCCATATATCCTTGAACTTCGTTTAATTTTGCCTTGGCTTCTTCCATTCTGCCTCCATCAATCAACTTTCCTACTTCGAATAATTGCTGGGTAAACCATCCGCCACCCCAGCCAGTGGTGTTATCAATACTATCCTCGTTGCGGATTAAGTCAGGCTCATTTGGCGTTTGAAAACTGGAAAGCAGCCAATTTAGGCGGCTAAAATTATCGGCTGGTATTGTCTGTAGATAAGACGCGACCCACTCATTGGCTTTCACTACTGCTTCTTCGTGGCTAGCTCCTTCTTCTTTAACAATTAGATCGGCTTTTGCTTTTATGATCGCATCTATCAATGGTTTGTAGCCTTTTAAAATATTCTCGGCTTCTACATACACCCCTTCTTCTATCTTTTCTCTAAGTTCGGTGTCGTCCAGCGTCTCTAACGCGGCTTTTATGCTAAAGATCGATTTGTCTGATTTATACCAATTAGTGTAAAAATTAAACCATTGCGAGATATCTTTATCCTTGATCCAATTCCCATCAGCAATTTTGGAAATCATCTCATTCTGGAAGTTGAATAAAACAATACTTGCCATATGTTTTATCAATGCCGCAGTTAATTTTTCCCGATTACCAGCACCGTCATTAATTTTTTCGATCAGTTTTTTGGCTTTTTTCTGATTTTCTGCCTGATTATTCCGCAACTCATCTTCCGCATACCCATGGAAAAACCGGTGTTGAACCTCGTGTATTTCAGTGCTACCATTTCTTTCGCCAAAAAGAATACGATTTTCAAAAGTTACCAATCCATCCAAACTTATCCCGCCTACTTTTTTACCATAAAAAGAGCTATATACTCCGCCGCTATCTTGATAGATTAATTTTTCTTGAAACAGAAAATTATTGTATTCATCACTAGAAAAACTTCCTTTTTTCTGAAGGTAGCGCGCATGTCCGTATGAGTTTGAATCCAAAATTATATGGATCGTATCGGCATAAAATGAAAGCTCAAAGGATTCCGGTAAAAAACCCAGCATTTCTTGGACTAATTTTCCTTTTTCATAATCTGTCAGAAGTTCTGTTTTAGAATAATTTTGCCCTTGCTTAATACCGGCCTGATCGGCCATTTCATTGATCTTTTGTATCTTTTCTCTATCCCTGAGGTATTTAAAGACGCCTATGCGGAATCGGACACGAGCTGTTAAACTCAAACCCTCCAGATCTTTTTCAATAAAAGCCATTAGATCATCGTAGCCCATATCCGGATTTTTGCTTAATTGTTCCTTTAGTTTGACGATAAGGCCGGTTATTTGTTTTCCCATATCCAGATAACGGCTGATCTTTTCGTCTTTGGTTTTTAGCGGCTCGCTGGCTTGTTTCTCACCTAAAAAGATGAGCCATTTTTTAAATGCCGTTGTTAATTGCGTTTTGTATATTTCATCATTGATGTCGGATGAAAGCGGGGCTAAAAGCCCCTCTGTTACTATTTTATCAATTGCTTTGATTGTTTCCGGCTGAGATTGCAATGTTACCGAAGCTTTTTCTCCGATAGAGATCAAAGCCTCTAAAATTGTGGTGCTGACTTTGTTATTTTTTACTTGGCCATTTAATTCGTTAATTAATATATTCAGGCACTGCTCAGACCCAATATACCCGAGTAAGGCAATAGCAGATACAATTGTTACCTTACTATTGATATTGGCTTCTAATATCCGGACTAGCTGCTCTTCTTTTGATTTATTTTTTTCGAAATACGCATAAAGCTTGCCCATTCGCCCCAATTGCTCCAGCCCTGCCAATGCTTCGCTCGCAATTTCGGAGTTAGAATCGGCTGCCGCATTTATCAAAAAACCGATGCTTTCATCGTTACCTCTTTTACCCAATGCCGGGATAACAGCTTTTTTTATTTCAAGCCCGTGGTTATTATATAAATCGGCCAAAGCACTATCATCTGCCTCCGTAGCTGTTTGTTCGATTATTCGCCTTACCGCAAAATCTGACATACCTGATAGACCTTTTTTTATAAAATTAACGGTTGAATCAAAGAGGATTTTTCTTAACTCGGGTTCTTTTTTCAGTGCTTGCTCTAAAACGGAAAACTGTGCCCAGCCAATGGCCTCAACGATATTTATCTTGTTTGCGTCGGAAATCCCAGTTTTCAATGCTTTAATCATTGTAGAAATAGCTTCGGGATCATTTATATTTTTTAATATCTGGCAAATTTCATGGTTATCTTCTTGTTTTAGGAGTTCTTTTGAAAGATAAGGGATCGCCTTTACCCCTATTTTCTCAATATCGCCAGAAACTGCTTGGCTTAGGTAATAATCGTCATACCCGATCCGCTTGAGCTCTCCTAATAAATATGGCACTGCAGATGCATCTTCAATATCGCCCAATATTTCATAAATCAATTTATTGCGTATTCCGCCTTTGATTAAAAATGGAACGCAGGCAGTTCCAACTTCTTTCATAGAAAGCGCTACTGCTCTGCCTAAAGCATTGTCCCCACCCCTTCTAGTATATAAACCCCAAAGCGTCTTTGCGGTTTGCTCTGAACGTCCTGCGCCAAGCAAGCTAATCATATTCAGCTGTAAATTCTGGTCGTCAGTAGCTGTATTCAATATCTTTTCTATTACGCTTAGCAGGCGGTTTTCTAATAAGCTATCTTCCTCAAAAATTTGCCTTATTTTGTCTTTAACGTCGTATGGAAGAGAGTTGACTATCATACGGACATCTTCCGTTGGATTTTCCTCGCCTTTTTTATCAGCTGCTGTTTCAAGAAGCTCCAATACTTTTATCAGTCCCACTTTACCTCCCAAAGACAACATAGTGTTCGCCACTAAAAGTTTGGTCTGACTGTCAGAAGCTTTGAGACTATTTAATAGCGGCAAAAAGCTTTCATCTTTTAATTGCTCTATCGCATAGAGTATATTTCTCTTAGGGCCTTGTTTGGTTAATAAAGCCTTCACCTGAGGACTGGCTACTTTTCCTATCCTGCCAATGCCTTTGGCAGCAAAACCGCCTAATTCAAAGGTATCGGGATTCTCAGTCAAAATTGTTATTAGAGTATTTAGCGCCGCTTCATCGTCAAAGTTACTTAGAACTCCGAGAGCTATCTTTTTTTCTTCTTTATTTTCACTTTTTGTCACAATGTCTAATAAAAACGGCGTTAATGCTTTGCCTAACATAATCAAGTCCTGCTCAAGCTGATATTTTTCTTGCCATTTATCAAAACTCATGCCTATCGCTAAAATTTTATCTATTGTTTGCCTAGCGATTTTTTGTGCATCTTCTTCGGTCATAACAGCTAGCTGACCCGCAGGCGGCCAGGCTTCTTCTTCCTTGCCTATCCTAATGAATCCGCTTTCATCTTTAATAACTCCAAGCAATGATTTCTTGATCCGTGAAAAAATACCGTCTTTTGCGCCATTTACGGGATCAACCACAGGGCTTGGTATCTCCGGATTTGTTGCTATTATTGTTAGGTTTGCAACCGGCATCACAATCCCCCCCGAAAAATACTGCCGGATCACCTGGGAATAATCAGCAGTATTGATGATCTCCTGAACATTGTATTCACCTTTTTGGGTAGATTTCAGGTAATCTTTAAAATATTTGGTCTTTGACCAGGGTTTTTCTGAAGTAAGGCCGGTAAGATTGCGGGTGTTGATACGTTGAGAGTATTGATTCTCTTTGCCGTTAAATTTTTTCTTAAACCATTGGGCTAAAATTAACGAGTAGTAAACCTGCCGTAAATTAGCGTATCTTTTCGCGGTATTGATCTCTTTAGTCAGGCGTGGAATAAAAAGCTGATTATAAAGATCGCGGGAATATTCATTTAAAGCCTGCTGGCGCGGGTCAGAAAAAGTGTACTGGACTTTACCTTTAAAATAATCCTCTTCAAGTAAAACTTTAAGTGTTGCCTTATACACGTAGGCACTTCCACCTGCCTGGCGTAGTATAACTTCATCCGGAACTATCCAGACACGGGTGACTGCAGGCAAAGAGTTGACTGCTTCATTACCGTAGATTTCAGCACTTTTCTTATAAAGACTCTGCCAATAGGTTTTACCGTCTTTGGTCTTAGGAGAAGTAGCAAGAGCCGCGTCTTTTTTGAGCTGTAAGTCTGCTTCAAGCAAGACTCTGCCTAGGTCTGTTTGAGCTAGATACGGATCAATGATCCTCTCTTCGCCATCCGGCCTTAGGTTAACCCAGAAGGATTCGTTAGGTAGAGTTAAGCCGATGAGGAAGTAGTTGTGGATTTTGGTGGTTTCGGATTTAAGCTGTTCTTTAGGGACAGTCCCGCTCGCTTCGCTCGGGGACAGTCCCTTCATAGCCGAGGACAGTCCCTTCATAAAATCGCCTTGGTCTAACCAAAGCTCAAGATTATCTTTAACTTGATCATAAGAGATAGAGCGTAAGTGGATTGGCCGGAATTTGTCTTGCGGAAGCAGAGTACTTAAGGCAGGAAAACTCCCAGGAGTAATAACCTGGGAAAACCCGCTTTGCTGAAATAGCAAAGAAAAAATTATAAGAAAACTTGTTAATTTTCGCAGCATCCGTGGCTTATGCTTATGATAAAGACTTAATAAATACTTTGTAAAACAATTATATAATATAATTATATAATTATCAATGAGTTTTTAGGCTAAAAAGAAAGGGGTTTCTTTTAGGGAAATACAGGAAAGGTTGTTTATCCCTTGCCTAAGCGCTCCTAAATTTTGTCGCCAGTCTCGCCTTCGGCGGACGGCTCCAAAATTTAGTCGCAGGCTGCGGGACGAATTTCACAACAGTAAATAAGGTGAAATTCAGTGACCCCGACGGGATTTGAACCCGTGCCGAGAGCTTGAAAAGCTCTTGTCCTGACCGGGCTAGACGACGGGGTCTAAGCATACTAATAATTTCTTAAATTTACTATTACCTTTGTA
>CAKKSP010000042.1:48285-51265 GCA_919902045.1 Omnitrophica bacterium GWA2_41_15
CTAGGGCGGGATCCCGCCTTAATCTTCCTCGCTTGGCGGGAAGACGACGGGGTCTTGATTTTCTATTTCAATTAGAAATAAGCTTGCCGGTCTTACGAAGAATATCGCCAAAAACCGTATGTTTTGATTTCCTAAGCTCTTGAGGTGTATATCCTAAAACTTCTAATGGCGCATCTATATTCATAGTTAACTCTGATAACAACTCTTGGCGTTTCAACAAAGAAAACCTGGCCAAATCAGAAGAAACTACTACTAAATCGATATCGCTATAGGGGCCTGCGTTACCTCTAGCATAAGAGCCATAAAGAATAATTTTTGTAATCCGGATATTTTTCCGTTTTAACACTAAAACATATTCTTTTACTGCCTTTTTTACTTCAGAAAAACTTTTAGCCATTTAAATAACTCCAAAGTTTCATTGTATAATTTCTTAACAAACGGATTAGTGTATTGCTTATAGAGATGCACCACATCTTCAGGATATTTTGTACCGATGTAATGCGGCATCAAGCTAAATAAAAACCTCTTTTTATCTTCCGGAATATCTTTAATCCTTGTTTGATCTATCAACATTTTAAAATTATGCGTCGGCATCGGGGCTTCTTCTGTAAGCTCTGAAATTATTGCTTTAAGTAATTTCTCTATTGATTGATGGCAAAAATGCGCCGTATAATAAGCTTGACCTTTACGCTTCAGGAGATCTCTGGCTAAATTTAAGTCATTTGATGCTAACTCAAGCCAAGTTTTAGTCTTTTTTTTCATGCTTTAATATATTATTACTCTTCTTCTTCCGCGATTACGGAAGCAATGCAGGAAACGTGATCTTTATCTTCTATTTTAATCAATCGCACGCCTTGTGAAGAGCGGCCGGTAGTACGAATATCTTTTACCGCACAGCGCAAGAAAACTCCATTTTGAGTAATCACCATCAGCTCATCATTATCTGAAACTGTCTTTAAGCTGATAGCTTCGCCATTTTTAGAAGTAACTTTGATGTTAATAATACCTTTACCACCGCGGCTGGTCAAGCGATATTCTTCTGCCGTAGTGCGCTTAGCAAATCCTAATGCGGTAACAGTTAAAATAGCAGTATCTTTACGCGCTACTACCATTCCGATAACTTCATCTTTTTTCGCTAATGATATCCCTCTAACCCCATGTGCAGCTCTGCCCATCTTGCGCACCTTTGCCTCTGAAAATTTAATCGCTTTACCTTGGCGTGTGCCGATCAAGAGCTCCTGGTTTCCATCGGTCATTTCAACTCCGATTAACTCATCACCCTTATCCAGGGCCAACCCGATGATCCCACCTTTACGCGGATTGCCATATGCATCAAGCTGGGTCTTTTTAATTTGGCCAAACTTTGTGATCATCACTAAAAATTTATCCGCGGAAAATTCCTTTACCGGGACTAAGGAGCTGATCTTAGCGCCGCTTTCCATTTCCACTAAATTCACCAGCGATTTACCTTTAGACTGACGGCTACCCTGCGGGATTTCATAGACCTTAAGCCAATGAACCTGGCCTTTATCGGTAAAAAGCAGCAGATAATCTTTGGTTGAAACCACAAATAGATGCTCGCTAAAATCCTCTTCCTTGACTTCAGCCCCGGTTACGCCTTTACCTCCACGTTTTTGTTTCCGGTAAGAACTTACCGGCAAACGTTTAATATAACCGTTATGGCTGATTGTCACCACCACATCTTCATCGGCAATCAAATCCTCGATCTCGAGATCTTCGACTTCACCGACGATATCAGTCCGCCGCTCGTCGCCATAATCTGCTTTTAACTTTTCAAGCTCCTCTTTAATTATACCTTCAATCTTTTTTTCCGAGGCCAAAATCGCGCGGCACCACTCTATTTTTTTCAATACTTCCAGGTATTCAGCTTCTATCTTGTCACGCTCAAGCCCGGTTAAGCGCTGTAACTGCATCTCTAATATAGATTGCGCCTGAATTTCAGAAAGCTCAAAATCCTTCATTAAACGCTCGCGGGCAATATCCACGCTCTTTGAAGTTTTTATCACTTTAATAATCTCTTCAATAAATTTCAGCGCAATTTTTAAACCTTCCAGGATATGCGCGCGCCTAAGAGCCTTATCTAATTCAAATTGCGTGCGTCGACGAATAATTACCTTACGATGCGCAACATAATATTCAATCACCTGTTTTAAATTCAAGACCCGCGGCCGGTTTTCAACCAAAGCAAGCATAATAATCCCAAAGGTGGTTTCAAGCTGGGTGTGTTTAAAAAGCTGATTTAAAACAATCTGAGATTCCATGTCGCGCTTTAATTCCACTACGATGCGCATCCCGTCCTTATCAGATTCATCGCGGATATCGGAGATCCCCTCGATCTTTTTGTCTTCTACTAAGCCTGCTATCGCCTCAATTAATCCTGCCTTTTGCACCTGATAAGGAATTTCCGTTATCACAATCAGGTCTTTGCCGTTTTTTTGATGCTCAACTGTAGCGCGGGCGCGCACAATAATTTTTCCCCTGCCGGTAGAATAAGCATCCTTGATCCCGCCCTTACCACAGATGATTCCTCCGGTAGGAAAATCAGGGCCTTTTACATAACGCATCAGCTCTTTTACATCGCAGTCTACATTATCAATATAAAAAATTATCGCATCTACTACTTCTTTTAAATTCTGGGGCGGAATATTTGTTGCCATCCCGACGGCAATACCACTTGAGCCATTGACTAAAAGATTCGGCAGCACCGCAGGAAGAAGCAAGGGTTCTTTTAAGGAAGCGTCAAAATTCGGGCCGAAATTAACGGTGTCTTTTTCAATATCTAAAAGCATCTCATCAGAAACTGCCGCGAGGCGGGCTTCAGTATAACGCATAGCCGCGGCCGAATCTCCGTCGACAGAACCAAAGTTACCCTGGCCTTCTACCAGCGGATAGCGAAGAGAAAAATCCTGAGCCATGCGCACCAGCGTATCATAAACTGCAACATCGCCGTGCGGATGGT
>CAKKSP010000043.1 GCA_919902045.1 Omnitrophica bacterium GWA2_41_15
TTCATTCTTTACTCACTTTTACCGGTATTCCATCACGTAAACCTTGCTGGCCAAAAACAATTACGTGATCGCCGGATTTTAGGCCTTGGACAGCCTCAATATGGCCGTCTTCTTCGATGCCTAAAATGACTTTCTTTTTATAGGCTACTCCAGACTCTTCAATAAACACATATGCATCCGCTAGCTCGCGCACTACGGATTCTTGAGGAAGGGCAATCGCTTGTTTATGCCAACCTGCCAAAATTTTTATCCGCGCAAACATTCCGGATTTCAGGCGGTGATCTGAATTTTTAATCCGCACCTCCATCGGTAAAGTGCGCGTAAGCACATCTACCAACTCGCTGACTTTAGAGATCTCCCCTTTAAAAACTTCCTGCGGATAAGCATCTACTATTAAATCTACGGAAAGCCCGGGCTTTATATAAGGAATATCCTGCTCCGGAGCAGAAACTTTTACTGCTACCTCATCCATATTAAGGATTACTGCAAGCGCTGTGCCCTGCGAACCACCGGATGCACTGGTAACCATTGTTCCTTGGTCTAAAAAAGTTTTACCAATTATTCCGTTGATTGCACTTTCTACTTGCACTGGGGCATATTCCAACCCTGTTTCATCTCTATCTAATAAAGCCACGGCCTGGCCTTTTTCTATCTTGTCCCCTTCTTTTACTAAGTACTGCGTTAATTTTCCACTTACCTTAGCATAAAGCATTATTTCGTCTTTTGCTTTGATTGTCCCGGCATAACTTAACCATAAGGGAATATCTTGATTTTCCACCGGTGAAACTTTTACTACCGCTGTTTCTTCAGCCGGTTTATTTAAAAGTTGCTTGGATTTATTTTTAAGGGTAAAGAATTTTATTGCCACTAAAACAACGAGTATTATAACGATGATCTGCAATATTAATTTTGATCTTTTCATTTTAACCTCCGCTTGCCTGTTCAAATTCCAGCTTAGCCACCAGATAATCATAGGCAGTTTGGCTACGGCCATATTTTGTAAGTAAAAGCGCTACTTCGGCAGTCTGCACTTCGAGGCTGCTTGCCTCTCCTTTAGCATACTGGATTTTGGCAGCGCGCAAATCATCCTCTGAAACCATAAACTCGCTTTTATTAGCATTATATTTTGCCATAGCGTTTTTCAAGCCAACATAAGCATTTTTTAATTCAAGCCGGATATCCTTCTTTAATTGATCCTTATTTAGCTGCGCTTCTTTAACATCCACTATTGCTTGAGAAACTTTTTGCCTGGCAGCCCAACCATCAAAAAACGGCCAACTTAATACTAACCCGGCGATCTGATAATCATTTGCATTACGACTGGTACCGGAAGCTCCATGAGATCTTCCATAATAATCCAAAGCTGCGTAAACCTGCGGCCGGGTATCTGCCTTTGCCATAGATACAGCTTGCTGAGCAGCTTTATATTTTGTTTCATACTGTTTGATTTCCGGGCGTTTGCTAAGCGCAGAAATAAATGCCGCATCAAAGGCAACTTCTTTGGGATCAAAAATAAATTCTCCCTCGGCTTTTATTGCTTCCTTTTTATCTAAAGATAGTAAATTTGCCAATAACTCGCGCGCATATTCTGACTGATTAATACAAAAAACTGCCGCTTCTTCAGCCTTAGCCAGGCTTTCCTGCAACTTAAGAATTTGGCTACCTGAAACTTCCCCTTTTTCAAAACGCTTTTGCGCGCTTACAAGATGTGCGCGCGCATTTCCTGATACCGCGTTGTTAACTTCTGCTAAATCTTGTGCCAGCAATAACGCATAAAATGCTTTACTTACTGACAAAATGATATTTCTGCCTATGATTTGATCTCCAAACTGCGCAGATTCTAAAAGGTATTTTTGATAGGCAATAGTTGATGAGGTTTTGCCTCCTTTATATAAATACTGTTTGATCCCTATCTGAACACTCTCCTGCGTACTATCCTTATTATAATATCCGCGGTAATAATTAACCCCTGCAGCCGCAGTTACTGACGGAACCAAGCCTGCACGCGCCTCACCAACCTTTGAGCGGGCTTTATTAACTTCTTGTCTCCCTAAAAGAATATCGGAATTATTCCCTAAGGCAATTGCGATTGCCTGATCAAGCGTAAGAGTTAATTCCTCAGCCATACCTTTGATAGGAGTTAAAAAAATAAGTAATAATAAAAAAATTATTTTTATTTTTATTTTTTCTTCTTTTCCTGCTCCAGTATCTGGTGGATATGCGTTAAGATACGCAGGTAATCTTCTCTTTCTTGCGCTGAAAGCTTGCCGAATACCCCGATTGCTTTCTGGCGGCGCTGTTTAAGGATCCGGCTTATAGTAGTATCTCCTTTAGAAGTGAGAACTACTCTGATAATCCTGCGATCTTTAGGATCGAATTCTCTTGAAGCATAGCCGTCTCTGACCAGGCGTTCAATTAATCCGGTCATCGCCGCGGTGCTGACTTCCATAAAATTTGCCAGATCCTTCATTATTGCTTTAGGCTGATGGCTAAGATAATTCAATATAAGGAATTGAGTAATAGTAAGAGACCCCCTCTTAAGCTCATTATCTTCATTACGCATAAAACCTTTGATAATGGAGGGCATCAATTCATGCAGCCGGTCGGAAAATTCTTTAAGTTCTTTATCAGACATATTTAATCTCTCTGCCCAGCTAGGGCACACCAGTACATGAACAAATTGTACTTGGTGTTAATAGTTAATATAGTTAACTATCAAACAAGTAAAGTATATCTCATGCTGCTTGAATTGTCAATGGTTAGAAAGGGGAAAGTGACAGTCACTTTTGGGACAGGCATTTTAGAAGTAGGCACGTGGCCAGAAAATAAAAAGCATGAACATTTCTCCCCATTATAATGCTTTAATAAAAGATCCGGATCGAAACGATATCGCGGTATTTTATTTTTCTGAAGTAAAAAGCGGTCAAAAGATAAATTTAGTTATGGAATACGATATTGAGATAGATGATTCTGATTTTTTCATCTCTCCGGTTGAAGCGGAAGAAAAAAACGATACTCCCGAGGCAAATTTAGAAAAATATCTTAAAAGTGATTCAGATGTAGACATAGAAAACAAATCTATTAAAGAAGCGGCTCAAAAAATTACCAAGGGCATTAATAACCAATTCTCAAAAGGTAAGGCTATATACAACTTCATTGCGAATAACATAAAATACGAAAATACCGAGCAGGTTTCTGGTTTCCAGAGCGCAGATGACACGCTTTGGCTTAAAAAAGGCAACTGCGCAGATATGGCCCGCTTATTTATATCTTTAGCTAGAGCAAGCGGAATTCCTGCCAGGAGAGTCAATGGGATGGTTTTTTCTCCGGATGTCAATTCAAACAAAAGTATAAAAAAATTTGAACACGCCTGGGCTGAAGTTTACTTTCCTAAATACGGCTGGCTCCCCGTAGACCCCACAACCGGGGTTACAAGCAGGGAAGACTATTACTGTTTTAATTACAAAATCCACATCAGAGAAAATTACGGCCCAGTTAATCAACGCAACCCTGGTTCGTTATATAAAGGAATGTATATTGAAACCACTACGCGCGAAAATGTAGATCGCGCGCCAATTTCGCAAGATTTTGAAGTAGAAGTGGATTTATTAAACTGGTAGCAAAAAGTTATCCACAGGGTAGGAGAGGTTTAAACGGTACCTACGGCTGTGGATAACTATACATCAGGTTTATCTATCTCTATAATTGGATTAGGGATATATCTAGTTTTGAAATAATGATTGTAGCTTGAATAGAGATATTCCTCCGGAGAAGTAATCAGATTTTCTTTTACAGGATTGTTATGCGTATACTCTAATTTTTTGATTAAATCATAGGAATTAAAAATACGCTCATCATAAAATCCTTTCTGCCAAATCCTACCTCTTTTTCCATTCATTTTATTTAACTTTCTAGCAAAACTGCCCTTTAGCATTTTCATAATATAAGAAGGGTTATACTTTCCCAAAGGGTGAATAATTAAATGTAGATGCTCTGGCATAATACAAAATCCATACAGTTTATAATCAAGTATGAGCTTAAAATATTCTAGCGTCACAAGCAATATTTTACAATTTTTAGGGTCTTTGAATATTTCTACCCTATCTTTTGTAACAGTCGTTAAAAAATACGCTGCATTTTCTTCGTAAAATCTTCTTATATTCCCCATAGTTATCCACAGGGTAGCGGACGTTTAAACGTCCGCTACTATTATTATATGAAACTCCTATCTAGGCTTCTGTATTGGACAGCTTCGGCAAGGTGCTCTGCTTTAATCTCTTCACATTCTGCTAGATCTGCGATTGTCCTTGAAACCTTTAAAATTTTATCATAAGCCCTAGCGCTGAAATTTAATTTATTCATCGCGGTTTTTAGCAATTCCGCTTCAACTTTAGCTAAACAACAAAATTTACGCACCTGCTTATGGCTCATCTGCGCATTAAATAATATCTCTCCGGAGGATAATCTTTCTTTTTGCATCAGGCGCGCTTTATCTATCCGTATCTTAATCTGCTCAGAACTTTCCGCAGCCAAATTACTGGATAACTCCTGATACTTCACTACAGGAACTTCAACATGGATATCGATTCTATCAACTAAAGGGCCTGAAATTTTAGCTTTATAATTTTGAATTTTAGTCGTACCACAACGGCATAATCTTTTCCGGTCAGTATAAAAACCGCACGGACAGGGATTCATCGCACAGACAAGCATAAAAGATGCCGGATATGTTATCGACCTCCTTGCCCGCGATATCCGGATACAGCCTTCTTCTAAAGGCTGACGTAACGCCTCAAGACAATCCCGGCGGAATTCCGGAAGTTCGTCTAAAAATAATACTCCGCGATGGCTTAAGCTGATCTCTCCCGGCCTTGGATAAGCTCCCCCTCCGACTAAAGCCACGCTTGAACAATTATGATGCGGCGCGCGAAATGGCCTTCTAAAAAGAATGCCATCTTTTTTAGGAATTGTACCTGCGACCGAATGGATACGATTAATTTCAATAATTTCACCTTCCGTCAGCTCCGGCATAATCGTTGGGAGCCGCTCTGCAAGCATGGTTTTTCCGCTGCCGGGAGGGCCAATCATCAGGATATTGTGTCCTCCGGCTACTGCAACCTCAAGCGCTCTTTTAGCAAGATATTGGCCTTTGACATCGCTAAAGTCAATTCCATAACTACATATTTTATTAGACAAATCCCGACGTTCTATCTGATAGGGGCTATAACTTTGTGTTTGATGAATTATTTCTACTGCTTCCTTTAGGTTATGCGCCGGCCAAATATTTACGTTATTTGCCCAAGCAGCTTCCGCGGCATTCTCTAAAGGAAGGATGATATCTTTAACCGGAATTTCCGCCTGTGAAAGAAACAGGCTTGCTGCCAATGCTCCGGTTACCGGGCGTATCAGGCCGTCAAGTGAAAGCTCCCCTAATACCGCAAACATATTTAATCTCTGCGCATCGATCTGCTCGGTTGCCGCTAAAATTGCCAAAGCAATTGCTAAATCAAAGCTTGCTCCTTCCTTTTTAATGTCAGAAGGGGCCAAATTTACCGTAATCCTTTGCGCCGGCCACTCATAACCTGAGTTTTTGATCGCAGATTTTACCCTTTCGCGGCTTTCTTTTACAGCAGCATCAGCCATACCTACCAGGGTTACCGCTGGTAAGCCGCTTGAAACATCTGCTTCAACTTCAATAAGATACGCCTCTATACCAATTAATCCCATACTCAAAGCTTTAGCTAACATATTACCCCCTTGCCCAGAAAGGGCACACCAGCGCACATTCCCCTTGCGCTGGGTGTAAAAATTAGACGTTTCGTTTCCCTATACAAATAGACGTAAAACCCGCTAAAATCTAACACAAATAGTTTAAAAAAAATCTTGTTTTTTACCTTTTTATCTATATAATATAATTACATTTAAAAAAATGAAAAAAATCAGCTTTTTTATTATCGCGGTTTTAAGCGGAATAAGCTTAGCTTGTGTTTGGAATTTTTTTCTTGTACAAAAAGAAAAAATTTCCTTGGCTGATTCCCTGAATAACACAAAAATCCAGCTCCAGGGAGTCCAGCAGGCAAAACAAACACTGGCAGAGAGATTAGACAAAGAAATTAAGATACAGGAAGCTATCAATCAGCAAAATAACCAGCTTAAAGAAGAGATTTCCGCAAGCGAACTTAAACTGACAAAAATTGAATCGGATTTTAACCAGGCGCAAGTTTCTCTTGACCAGTTAGAATTACAAGTTTCGCTTCTAAAAACTGAAAACACCGAGCTTCGTAACGAGACGGAAAGTAAATCCGGGCAGCTTACGCAGCTTAGCCAAGAACGTGACAATCTAAACGCTCGCTTAAATTCAATAGATGAATTAAAGAAAATACTTAAGGAATTAAAACGCAAAAATCGCCCGATAAAAAAGATTGTGCAGAAAACAACGAAAAAAGTAAATAAAGAGGTAGAACAACTTAGCGTCAAAAAAGATACCATCGAAGGCAACCGGGGATACCTCTTAAAGCAAGGAAAACCCACCTACCCTGCTAAAGTAATAATTGAAGTGACCCCTATCATCGGTGAATAATCATGCACCAGGATATTCTAAAAGAACTACTACGTAATAAAATTATCTTTATCACTATCCTTACCTGGGTTATTGCCCAGATGCTTAAGGTAATTATAGGGCTTTTTAGGGATAGGAAATTTGACTTTCGTTGGTTGATCGGCTCCGGCGGTATGCCCTCAAGCCACGCCGCAGGGGTTTCCTGCCTAGCCATGGCTACCGGGATTAATTACGGGTTTGATAGTATTTATTTTTCCCTGGCAACAACTTTCGCCTTTATCGTCATGTTTGACGCCCAAGGAGTAAGGCGCTCAACCGGCCGTCAAGCGCGGATTTTGAATAAAGTCATGGATGATATCTATTGGCAGGGTAAAATCAAAGAAAACCGCCTGCGCGAATTCGTCGGGCATACCCCCATAGAAGTCATTGCCGGATTTTTATTAGGAATAATCGTAGCTTACCTTGCTTACTAAAACGGAGGAAAAGTGAATAGAAGGATAGTAATTTTAGTGATAATTATCACCGCTGTAATTGCAGCTGTGTTTGTTTCTTTAAAATTATATGTAGTCAATAAAAAAAATCAGGAAAAAAACAAAAAAACTACGACGGTGCTCTCTTTAGCAGGCCAAGCCCTGGCCCTAGAAGAAAAAGGCAACCTAATTGAGGCGCGTAATCTTTACCAACGCTTAGTAAATGAATCTCCTGATTCTGCGAATTTCCTTACATTACAAAAGAAAATCGAAGGCCTAAACATCCGTATTATTTTTTCTCCTATTATGACTACTAAAAGCAAAATTTATGAAATTAAACCCGGTGATACATTAATAAAAATTGCCAGCCAATTTTCTACTACCGTAGAATTATTGATGAAGAGTAACAACCTTTCAAGCGACCGGATTGTGCCTAATAAAAAAATTAAAATTAATACTGAAACTTTTAGTGTCTTTGTAGATAAATCCCAGAATATCCTGCTTTTAAAAAGCGGCGAGGATGTAGTAAAAACTTACATTGTATCTACCGGAGCCAACAATTCTTCTCCAGTAGGAAATTTTAAAATCGTTAATAAAATTGTTAGCCCTACCTGGTTTAAAGCAGGTGCTGTGGTCGCTCCAGGAAGCCCGGAAAATGTTTTGGGTACGCGCTGGATGGGCATCGATGCAAAAGGTTACGGGCTGCACGGCACCGTTGAACCACAACAATTAGGAAAGCAAGTTACCGAAGGCTGCGTCCGGCTTGCTAACTCCGATGTAGAAGAATTATACGATATCCTGCCGGTGGGGACGGAAGTAGTAATTGTCGACTGACATGCATATACTTAATTTTGAAAGGCCGATTGCCGAACTTGAAAAAAAGATTGAAGAGTTAAAAAGTTTTTCTACCCATAAAAAAATTGATTTAAACTCCGAAGTCAAGCCCCTTGAAGATAAACTCCTTAAGTTACGTAAAAATATTTACGACAACCTAAGCCCATGGGAAAAAATTCAGATTGCCCGCCATCCAAAACGGCCTTATACCCTGGATTATATCGGAATGATTGCTTCACAATTTTTGGAATTACACGGGGACAGGGGTTTTTCTGACGATAAAGCCCTTATCGGAGGGTTGGCTTCGATTGAAAAATATAAAGTCATGATTATCGGCCATCAAAAGGGCCGCGACACAAAAGAAAATGTACAACGTAATTTCGGCTGCGCCCATCCTGAAGGGTACCGAAAAGCACTGCGGCTTATGCAGCTTGCACAAAAATTTAAACTTCCTATAGTTATATTCATTGATACTCCTGGCGCATATCCTGGCATTGGCGCTGAAGAACGCGGACAAGCCCAAGCCATTGCACTTAACTTAAGAGAAATGATTAATATCCCCGTACCAATAATTGCTTATGTAATCGGAGAAGGCGGCTCCGGAGGCGCATTAGGTGTAGGAATAGCAGACAGGGTGTGTGTCTTAGAAAATGCTTACTATTCGGTTATTTCACCGGAGGGCTGCGCTGCAATACTCTGGAAAGATGTTTCACGCGCTCCTGATGCAGCGGCAGTATTAAAATTAACTGCTAAAGACCTGCTTAAACTGGGGATTATCGAAGAAATAATTCCTGAGCCCATGGGCGGAGCTCATCGTAAACCAGAAGAAAGCGCCAAAAATATAAAAGATTCTCTCTTAAAAAATTTAAAGGCATTTTCTTCCGTAAAAAAAGACGAACTGCTGCAGGCCCGCTATCAAAAATTCCGCTCTATCGGAAAGTGGCAAGAATAATTTAATCCTATTGGGGTAAGATTTTTTTGAGGGTATCTTCTATTTTATCAAGACGGCTGGCAATGCTTTGCAATGCTAATTGTAAAGCATTAAGCTCCTCTTCCTTACTCTCAGGGGTAATTTTTGTCTGTTTTTCTTTCTTTGAATGCGCACGGCTTTTTGTCAAGCTATCTTCATGATCTAACAACAAGCTGACATAATGGGAAAGTATTGCCGCATCCTCCTGGCTGAAAAATTCCGTAAAAAATACCCCCACTGCAAAAATTACATTTTTTCCTTCTTCCAAAGGGGAGCAACGAAAAACATTCGCCTTGCACCTAATTCTATCGGCTCCAAAATCTCTTTGAAAATGCCCCGGAACCATCAAAGCGAGATCAACTGATTCCCCCGGCTTAAACTCTCTATCTATTGTTATAAGCGCGCCTAAACGGCTAAAGTTTGTAGTAACACCTTTTCTTTTTGACTCATCAAAACAAGTAATTTCAACTTCTATTTCCGCATGTACCCGGCGTTCTTTTCTTTTTTCTTGTGCCATTTTTAATACCTTATTAAGGAAAGAGTTTCAAAGCGTGTCTTTTCATTTTCCTGAAAAACCCCTCTTACAGCCGAAGTAACTGTCGTGGTCCCCGGCTTTTTTACTCCGCGCATTGCCATACACATATGCTCTGCTTCAATTACTACCATACATCCTTGTGGCTTAAGCTTTTTCATAATAATCTCAGCTATTTGTGTAGTCAATCTCTCCTGAACCTGCGGCCGCTTTGATAAAATATCAACTACGCGGGCTAATTTGCTTAAACCCGTCACCCTGCCATCTTTAGGAATATAAGCTAAGTGCGCTTTCCCGACAAAAGGAACTAAGTGATGCTCGCAAATCGAATATAAAGGTATATTTTTCAATAAAATTATCTCTTCGTGTTTTTGGTCAAGGATTACCTCAAGTTCTTTAGCAGGATCTTTATTAATACCGGCGAAAATCTCCGCATACATATCCGCAACCCTCCGCGGGGTATCTAGTAAATCTTTACGGCTTACATCTTCTCCGATTGCTTCTAATATCTGGCGCACTGCTTTTTCTATTTTTTTCTTATCCATAATAATCTCCTATTTGCCGATACAAAACTGGCTGAATATCCTGCTCAGTATATCGTCAGAAAAATTTTTCCCCAAAATATCCTCTAAGCAGCTTAGGCCTTCTTTGAGATCCTGAGAAATACACTCTAAAGTTACTTTATTATCTAACGAAACAAGTGAAGCCGCAATATGTTTTTGCGCTTTTTTTAGTAATTCGATGTGGCGCTGGTTACTGACTAATACCGGCTCATTTAAAACAAGTTTACCTTTATAAAAAATTTCTGCGATTGCCTCTTCTAAGGCTTCTATATGTAGGGATTTTTTTGCTGATAATTCCACTTTGTGAGGAAAGATTTTTGTAATCTTTTCAATTTCTACCTTACAAACTAAATCTATTTTATTTAAGACTGCGATAACCTTTTTTTTCTTAAGTAACCTCATAAGCGCATAATCTTGCAGCGAGAGTTTTTTATGCGCATCAATGACAAATAATATTAAATCTGCTGATTTAATATACTCCTTGGCTCTTGAGACTGCTTTTGCCTCTGCTACATCGCGCGGATTAAGAATCCCGGCAGTATCGACAATTCTTACCGGAATTCCGCGAATATCCAGGATTTCTTCAATAGTATCACGCGTAGTCCCAGGCATTGATGTAACGATCGAACGCTCAATACGCAATAACGCATTTAATAAAGAAGATTTTCCGACATTGGGCTTACCACAAATTACCACTCTTATCCCTTCACGCATAATCTTACCCTGGCTAGATGAAGAAATAAGGGCTAAGAGCTCCTGATTTATATCAAAAATTAATTTCCTGGCATTTCCTGTATCTGTACTAACCGCGTCTTCTTCTGGGAAATCTATCTGCGCTTCAATAAATGACAAAACTTCTAAAATTTTTTCCTGTATTTTTAAAGCTGCCTTAGAAACTCCTCCTTCTAGTTGCTTAACCCCCATTCGAAGCGCGCTATCTGTTTTCGCCCGAATAATATCAAGCACGGCTTCTGCCTGGGTAAGATCAATGCGGCCGTTTAAAAAAGCACGCTTTGTGAATTCTCCCGGCTCTGCCAAACGGCATCCTTTTGCTAAAACTAGCTCGAGCACCCTGCGCATCGCCACAATCCCGCCATGACAGCTGACCTCTACGATATCTTCGCGTGTATAAGAGTACGGGGCGCGCATAACGGTGAGGAGGACTTCGTCGATAATACTAGTCGATGGTCGATAGACGATGGACGATGGACGATCGTCAACAATCCAACCGTAATGGACGGTAAAGTTTTTGAATTCAGAAGGGTTCTTCTTACTTTTAGCAGAAAAAATCTTATCTGCAATTTCTAATGCATTGCTGCCGCTAATACGAATGATCCCGATACCGGAATCTCCCGGAGTAGTCGCAATAGCTGCAATAGTATCATTTAAATCTAGCGAACGCATAACTTTCTCCTGGCTTCTGCAACTACAAATAATGATCCTGTTACTAAAATCAAATCTTTATTATTGGCATCGCTTAAAGCAAAATCTACAGCATTAGCAACCGGAATCTTAATATCAACAGTTTTATTTTTTAGATACTGTCTGATCGCATTAGGCTCTGCTGCGCGCGGATTTTTTGCCTGCGTAATAATTATTTTATCAGCTAACGGCGCTAATTCACAGCAAATTCCTTTAATATCCTTATCACCGGAAATCCCCAGAATAAGGAGTAGCTTATTATATTTAAAATTTTCAATGATTGTTTTTTTAAGCGCATTTGCTGAAGCTTGATTTTGCGCACCATCAAGGATAACTAACGGCCTTTTTTCTGCCAATTCGCATCTTCCCGGCCAACGGGCATCACGTAAGCCCCGTCGAACTGCCAAACTATCTACTTTTATTCCGTTCTGCTTAAGAGCCTCTATTACACCTATTGCTACTCTGGCATTAACTTGTTGATGCTGGCCCAAAAGAGAAACTTTTAAATACTTTTGCTTTTCTTTAACCTGCCATAATTCTGCGTTTTCTTTTTTACATTTGTTTACAATTACCGCCTCTGCTTCTTTTTCTTGCGGAGCAGATACAACAATCAACCTATGACGTGGTAACGTGTCACTTGTCACCTGTAACCTGTCACCTGTAACCTGTTTAATTATTCCTGATTTCTCTTTTGCAATCAGCCTAAGAGTATTCCCTAATTTATCCATATGATCAAAACTTATTGGTGTGATCGCACAAACCAGAGAATTAACCGTATTAGTAGCATCAAGCCTGCCGCCTAATCCGGTTTCAAGCACACAAAAATCTACTTTTTCTTCCTCAAAATATGCAAAAGCAAGCGCGGTGTAAACTTCAAAGAAAGTAAGAGGATCTAATTTTGAATTCTTATTATATTTTTCTATAGCAGGCTTTAATCTTTCTACTAAATTCGCTAATCTTTTTCTCGGAATCATCCCTTCGAAATCGGCCAGTAAGGCCGCACCCGCGCAGTTCCTATTAGCGCGGGGTGCCCGACGCCATAATATCCTTATCCTCTCTCTAAAATCATTAAGATGCGGGGAAGTGTAAAGCCCAACGCGATATCCTGCAGCTCTTAAAATATAGGCGATAAATATACAGGTAGAACCTTTTCCTTTTGTGCCTGCCACCTGAATACAGCGCAAATTTTTTTGCGGATTACCAATAAGCTCCAAAAAATTAACCATCCGCTCAAGCTCAAAAGAATCCTTATAATTCCAGCGGTTTAATTTTTCGTAATCGATAAACGATTCTAAATACCGAATTGCCTTTGGGTAATTCATAGGAAGGTTATTACCAGGGTTTATTTTGGAAGATAATCAGTGCCGGAAATGGCGCATTCCGGTAAATACCATAGCTATTTTATATTTATCTGCTGCTTTGATAATTGCCTCGTCAGCGATAGAACCGCCAGGTTGTATTATTGCCTTTACCCCGGCTTTAGCAGCTTTAATTACCGCATCCTCCTTGGGGAAAAAAGCATCGGAGGCAAGGCAGGAATTCTTAGATAATTTCCCGGACTTTGCTTTAGCAATTGCCACAGAATCAACTCTAGACATCTGGCCTGCGCCGATGCCTACAGTACGAGTGCCGCTTGTCAAAATAATCGCGTTTGATTTAACATGTTTTGCTACTATCCAGCCAAAAATCAGGCTTTCCATTTCTTTTTTGGAAGGCTTTCTTTTTGTTACGATTTTGAGATTGTTTTCATCTAAAGTCATGAGATCCTTATCTTGTACTAAAAATCCTCCGCCTACGCGTTTTATATCTAATTCATTATTTTTATCAGATCCGCTTAATTCTAAAATACGTAGATTCTTTTTAGCGGAAAAAAGCTCTAAGACGCCAACATCTAGTTTAGGAGCTATTATGCATTCAAGAAATCCGCTTTTGAGAATTTTTGCTGCAGTATCTTTATCAAGTGGCCGATTAAACGCTACGATACCGCCAAATGCAGAAAGCGGATCGCATTTCCATGCGCCGACAAAGGCTTTTTCTAGGCTGCTTGCAACACATACTCCGCAGGGATTATTATGTTTTACGATCACAACCGCCGGATACTTATACTCTGATACCAATTCCCAAGACGAATTTAAATCTAAAATATTATTAAAAGATAACTCTTTTCCCTGAAGTTGCTTTGCTTTTATAATTCCGGTTGATTTTCCGGACTCTGCATAAAACGAGGCCTTCTGATGCGGATTTTCTCCATAACGCAATTCCTGAATCTTGGAAAGCCGCAAAGTTATCTCTTGAGGAAGCTCCTTGCTTTCAATTTTCGCTTTCTGCTGACTTAAGAAATATTGAAAAATCGCGCTATCATATTGGCTAGTTAAAGAAAAAACCTCAACTCTTAATTGTTCAAGTAGCTCTCTGGGGACAGATCCGTTATTTTTTTTCATTGCTTCTATTACCTGAGGATAACGGCCAGGATTAGCAATCACTGCTACGAAACGGGCATTTTTTGCCGCAGAACGCAGCATACTGGGGCCGCCTATATCAATATTTTCAATTGCTTCCTCGACTGTGACGCCGGGCTTCTGGATAGTTTTTTCAAAAGGGTAGAGATTAACCACAACCATATCAATTAAACCGATATTATGCTCTTTTAATTTCTGCATATGTTCCTGGTTATCTCTAAGCGCAAGTAATCCACCGTGAATTTTAGGATGCAATGTCTTTACCCTGCCATCAAGCATCTCAGGAAACCCGGTATAACTAGAGACGTCGATAACATTGATACCGTTATCGCGCAGCATTTTAGCGGTTCCTCCGGTAGAAAGAATCTCTACTTGGAATTTTTGCAAAACTTTTGCCAATTCAAGTAATCCGGTTTTGTCTGAAACACTAACTAAAGCGCGATTAATTTTAAGCATTTATTCCCACTATTTATTAAAACGAAAGTTTGCTAAATCCGCGTCTTTCATCTGGTATTCTTTTTGCTCAAGACGCTGTTTTCCTGCCTGTTTAGCAAAAGACTCTCCCCCTGCCTGGATATAATCATCAAAAGAGATTATTTCTGCGCGGATAAAACCACGCTGAATATCAGAATGGATTACGCCTGCTGCTTCCCAGGCAGTAGCACCTTTTTTTATCGACCAGGCGCGGGTCTCCTTTTCTCCGGCAGTAAAAAAACTAATATAACCTGCCTCCTGATAAGTTCTCATCAGCAAAGCGTTTAAATCTTCCATATCGGCATCTTTTGCGACAATAACCGGGCGCGCCGTATAAAGGGTATATTTAGAAACTTCTTTTTTTTCTTCTTCAGATAAGGAGACTCCGGAAATTAACTCTTCGCGTTCAAGTGACTGTTTTAATTTTTCAAGCAATCCCTTCTCCACATCAGTTTCTGCCCGAGTAGCCCTTGTTTCCACTAATTCCAAATCTTTTAAAATTAAATCTGCGCGGGAGTTTCCTGAAGACAATATCGCATCTGCCTCTAAAATCTTATCTTCGCCTACAGCTTCTATTTGCACATAGGTTTTTTTCTTAGCCTTGACGATTTTATCTACTTCATCAAGCCGAGAATCCTTAAGATTATGTTTCCCCGGATTAATTTCTGTAATACCAAAAATTCCGATTTTCATAGTTCTTCCTGTTTTTTGTTAGCTTGGTAATGATTAATAATAGGAGATGCGATCTTATGCGGAACTTCTTCATAATGAGAAAACCGCATAATATACATCCCTCTTCCTCCGGTAAGCGAGCGCAGGTCATTAGCATATTTAAACATCTCTGCTAAAGGCACCTGGGCTTTAATGATCTGTGTACGGCCCTTAGAATCCATTCCCATTATCCGGCCGCGACGGGAATTAATATCACCTGAAATAGCGCCCAGAAAATCTTCCGGAATTGTAACCTCAGCATCCATTACCGGCTCAAGTAAAACAGGGCCTGATTCATGTATTGCTTTACGTAATGCCATAGCGCCTGCAATCTGGAAAGCCATATCCGACGAGTCCACATCATGATAAGAACCGTCATAAAGCACCACTTGTACGTCGACAATCGGATAACCGGCAACTGTTCCTTCAGCGCAAGCATTATGTATACCTTTCTCTACGGAAGGGATGAAGTTACGTGGGATAGCGCCTCCTACAACTTTATCCACAAATTCAAATCCTCTCCCGCGGATTAAAGGATGCACCTCAATCCAAACATCTCCGTATTGCCCACGCCCTCCAGACTGCCGCTTAAATTTACCCTGCACTTTAGTAGACCTGGTAATAGTTTCTTTGTATGAAACTTTCGGCGTATCAAGATCTACTTCTACGGTAAAACGCTTCTTAAGCCGGCCTACCATTACATCAAGATGCAGATCGCCTGCTCCGGATACAATCAACTCTTTAGTCTGGCTATCGTGCGTAACTCTAAAAGTTGGGTCTTCGGCAACAAGTTTAGCAAGGGCAACGGAAATTTTATCTTCATCATGGCGTGATTTCGGCTTTACAGAAGCAGAAATCGCCGGTTCCGGAAAAACTACCGGCGGAAAAATCACAGGATTTTTTTCATCGCAAAGAGAATCAGAAAGCCCGGTTTCTTTAAGTTTTGCAATCGCCACTATATCTCCGCAGCTGGCAACATCAACATTACGCTGCTCTTTACCTTGTAAGGCATAAATCTGCCCGATTCTTTCTTTTATTTTTTTGTTGGCATTGTAAAATCCGGTATTAGAAATAAGGGATCCGGAAAAAACCCTTAACATCGTCAGCTGCCCGACATAAGGATCAGATATTGCCTTAAACACAAATGCCGCAAAAGATTTATCTTGTCCTTCTGCTCTTAATAACGGGTTAGGAGCGAATTGGACAAGCGTATCAAGAAGCCCGGCTAAACCTTTTTCACTTACAGCAGATCCGGTTATAACCGGAAAAACTTTACGTTTGACAACTGCCAGAATTAATCCGTTTTTAAGTTCATCATCGGATAACTTTGTGCCCTCAAGGTATTTTTCCAGTAATTTATCATCGCTTTCAGCAATAGCTTCGATTAACTCCGGATTATCCAGGGCGTTTACAGAAAGCGCGCGCGCAGAAAATATTTCTTTGATATCTGCGGTTACCTTATCGAGGTCTGCCCCTTCTTTATCAATTTTACTGATAAAGAAAAATACCGAAAGCCCTGCTTCTTCGGCAATCTGCCAGGCACGTTCTGTGCCAACTTCAACTCCAGCTACAGCATCAACAACAATTACAACGCTATCTACTGCCCGTATGCCGGCGATCACTTCTCCAAAAAAGTCGGCGTAACCCGGAGCATCAACAATCTGTAACCGCGTATTTTTATAATCACAATAAAGAAAACTTAAATTTATCGAGCTCTTACGTTCAATTTCATCAAAACTGTAATCACTTACAGTTGTACCGTCGGCAACAGTTCCTTTACGATTAGTGGCTTTGCTAAAAAATAGTAGGGCTTCTGTTAGAGAGGTCTTTCCTGATTGGGCATGGCCTAGGAGAATAATGCTGCGTTTATTTAGCGCATCCATTATAAGTTACTCCAGGTAGGTATAAATCTTTCCCTTATAATTACGCAGGACATACTTACCTTTAGCCTGCGAAAGAACGTAATTGGAACTAATGGGGATTTTTCCTCCACCGCCCGGGCCGTCAATAACATACGTAGGAACCGCGTATCCAGAGGTGTGGCCGCGCAATTTCTCGATGATATTAATACCCGCGGCAACGGGAGTGCGGAAATGCTGCGTACCCCTAACAGGATCACACTGATAAATATAATAAGGCCGCACCCTGATCTGTAAAAGCTCCTGCATCAGCTTTTTCATAATATAGGGACGGTCGTTAATACCTTTTAAAAGCACGGACTGGGATCCTAACGGAATCCCGGAGTCCGCCAGCATAGCGCATGCCGCTTTTGTTTGTTCGGATATTTCTCTGGGATGGTTGAAATGTATATTTATATAAACCGGATGAAGTTTTTTAAGCATTGAACATAGTTCCTGGTTTA
>CAKKSP010000044.1 GCA_919902045.1 Omnitrophica bacterium GWA2_41_15
AAGCTTAGGGAACGCGAATTTAATCAGGCAGAGATTTTGGCCCGGATAGTAGCAGATGAATTTAACCGGCCGTTTTTACCCGGAGCGCTGAAAAAAATAAAACCTACTCCCAGCCAGACGGAATTGGAAGAAAAAGAGCGTTTTAATAACGTAGCCGGAACTTTCGCATTGGGAACTAAATCAGAGCATATCCACGGTAAAAATATACTTTTAGTAGATGACGTGCTTACAACCGGGGCTACTGCATCAGAGGCAGCGCGGGTGCTTAAAGATTCCGGCGCCGGGATAGTGTTTGTTTTAACTGTAGCAAATTAAATATGAAGCTTTTACGCAATTACGTGCTCAAAGAATTTATCGGCCCTCTTATCATGACACTGGCTGTGCTTACCTTTGTTATGCTTTTAGGGAATCTGGTAAAAATTGCCGACCTAATTATCAATAAAGGAGTTGATTTATATAATGTGGGGAAACTTTTTCTCTACATGATCCCCTATCTGCTTACTTATACTGTCCCCATCGCAGCTTTAGCAGCACTGCTTCTTTCTTTAGGCAGGCTTTCAAGTGATAATGAAATAATTGCGATTCGCGCAAGCGGCACTAACCTTATATGGCTCATCCTTCCTCTTTATTTTGTGGGAATAATTCTTAGCCTTGTCTTAGTTATATTTAACGACCGGGTCATCCCCTACGCGCACTTCCAAACCCGTAAAACGCTTATTGAGGTAGGAATAAAAAATCCCGCAGCCGCGCTTGAGCCGGGAGTATTTATTAATTCTTTCCAGAATTATATCCTCTTTGTTTACCACATCGAAGATAACAAGCTCACTAATGTGCGGATTTATGAACCCCAGGGAGAAAATAAGCCCACCCGCACAATTGTCGCCAGGCGCGGAGAATTTATCGTCATTCCGGAGAAAAATATTTTAAAACTAAAACTTATGGATGGCACGGCTGATGAACCTGATCCTGATAACCCCACTTCTTTTTATAAGCTGAATTTTAAAACTTATTTCATGTCTCTTAATATTGCACAGGAAAAAGATATAAATAAGATTGAAAAAAAACCAAAAGATATGACGCTTATGGAATTACAGAGGGAAATTACACATTTGAATAAGGAAACCGTGGATCCGGCGCCGTTATTAACTGAAATGCACTCTAAGATCGCCCTGGCTTTCTCTGCTTTTGTTTTTATACTTATCGGTTCACCTTTGGCAATAATTACCCGCCGTAGGGAAAAATCTCTTAATATTGGAATTGCGGTTTTAATCGTCGGAGTATATTATCTGCTTTTTATCGGCGCGCAAAGTTTAAGCCTTGAAGGATATATGAATCCGCAAATAGCGATGTGGCTGCCTAATGCCATCTTTGCTTTAATAGGGGCAATCCTTACTTTCCGCTTATGCGTATCTTAGAACGCTATATATTTAAATCCGCCTTAGCAGTGTTTTTTACCTGCTTATTTACTTTTCTTTTCCTTTATATAATTATCGATATCTTTAACCACCTGGATGAGATCCTCAAGCAGCATCTTGCGCTGTCAATTTTAGGAAGATACTATCTTAATTTCTTGCCAATTATATTTGTGAGGGTCGCTCCGATAGCAGCGCTGCTTGCTACGCTCTATACTTTCGGCAGGATGAATCGCGATAATGAAATTATTGCCATGCGCGCTTCAGGATTAAGCATTTTACAAATAAGCAGGGTTATGATTTTGTGCGGAATGCTCTTAACAATGCTTGTGTTTTTGATAAACGATCGTTTTGTCCCCGGCTCCCTTATACTGACTGAACAGATCAAAGCACAGATGGAAAGCTCTAATCCCCATACAACCGCAAAACCCACTCATGAAACTATAACTAATCTTTCCATGTACGGCCTGCATAATCGTTTATTTTTTATCAATAAATTTATTCCTGCAGAAAATACCATTTACGGGATAACTATCCTTGAACATGATGAACAACAGAATATTATTCGTAAAGTCGTGGCTAACAAAGGGGTGTTTGAAGATTCAGTCTGGAGATTTTACCAAAGTATTACTTATGATTTTGACGAAAGCGGCCAAATTAAAGGCGAGCCAATTTACATGGAAGAAGAAATTATGACGATTACGGAAACTCCCCAGCAATTCCTGACACAAAGGCAGTCGCCTGAACTAATGTCAGTATCAGAGCTAGATAATTATCTTTGGAAACTTTCTAAAAGCGGAGCAACAGGAGTAATCCGCAATCTTAAAGTAGAATTTTACCGGAGATTTACCGAACCTTTAACCTGCGTAATTATAATCTTATTGGGAATTCCTTTTTCTCTCTGGATCAGAAAACGCGCAACAGGGCTTTCTTCAATCGGAATTTCTCTTATCATAGGTTTTCTTTATTATGTGCTTAATGCGATCAGCTTAGCTGTCGGCCGCAACGGTTTCTTACCCCCATTCTTATCCGCATCTCTAATCCACGTCGTAGCGCTTTCTGCAAGCTGGTACTTAATCACCAAACTCCCTTAACCAATATCCCCCTATATATAATCTCCTGCGTAATTCTAGCGAGCTCCCGCCACAAATCGTCGGCGGGTAAAAATATAGATTTTAGCTATAGGTCAACGGATGACTGGACAACTTTTGAGCGGGACGTGTAGGCAAGGAGCGGGCATGGTTCCCTTCGTTTTACTTATATAGGAGAGCGACGCAGCCTACCCCGAGCGAAGCTTTTCCACGCTGGGGAAAAGCGAGCGATCCCGAGCAAAATTGTCCAGGCATACGTTGATCTATAAAATCTACTTGAGCGAGCAGAATTACGCAAGAGATTAATACTTAAAATTAAATATACACGCGGGGAATGCGGCTGCCTAAACCGCAGACAATTTCATAGGAGATGGTTTGGGAGAGTTTTGCTAATTCATCAACAGTTACTGAATTTTTACCTTGCTTACCGATAAGAACAACTTCCGAGCCTGCCTTAATATTGTTTTTCCCAACATCTACAAGCAGCTGGTCCATGCAAACCCTACCGCTTACTTTAAAACGCTTCCCTCCAATAAGTACAGGAGCGATATTAGAAAGATTCCGCGGATAACCGTCACCGTAGCCGATTGGAATAGTGACGATATTAGTATTATGTTTGGTCACATAATCATGCCCATAACTTAACCCGTATCCGGCAGGAAGTTTTTTAGTATAGACCACCTTAGATTTAAGGCTTAATACCGGCTCAAGTTTTACTTTTAGAGTTGCGCGGGGAGAAAGGCCGTAAAGGGCAAGGCCGGGCCTGACCATATTAAAATGACTTTCTTTATAACCCATCACGCCCATACTGTTTGCAGCATGTAAAAGCGGTATACGTACACCAACTAGTGCCAATTGCCTGACTACTTTGTTAAACGCCTCTAGCTGCTGCAAAGTAAAACTCCGGTTAATATCCGCACAGGCAAGATGCGTAAAAAGCCCCTCGATAAAAAGTGTTTTAAATTGATGCATGACAATAATTGCTTTTTTAGCTTCTTCAGGAAGAAACCCGATGCGCCCCATTCCAGTATCAATTTTAATATGCACACACAGGTTTTGTTTACGTTTGATGGCAACTTTATTTAATGCGCGCGCAAAATCAAGGCTTGATACCGTAGGGGTAAGCTTGAAATCAAAAAGCGGCAAAATATCTTTATTTAAAACTAAACCTAAAATAAGTATGGGGACCTTTATCCCTGATTGGCGCAACTTAACCCCTTCATCAATAGAAGCAACGCCAAAATATTCTACTTCCTCCTGTGCTAATTTTTGCGCCACCTGAACAAGACCATGGCCGTAAGCATCGGCTTTTACACAAGCCATAACCTTGGTATACACCGGGATAATATTACGCAAAGATTGAAAATTTTTTGATAGGCTTACTAAACTAACTTCTGCCCAAGTTTGACGGTAAATAATCTGCATAATTATTTCACCTGGCAATCCTGAGGATAAAGATAAAGCGGGAGAATTTTCTTAGCATCGGAGATTTCTCCTGCGTTAATTTTATCTAATGCGATCTGGATGAGCCCGCGGCAACGAGGGTGCCAATAATCCTTATCCATAAATAAAGCAAGCTCGCCTAATTTTCTACGGATATCTTCCTGATAAACAGCCAAACCATCTCCGCAAAACGCCGTAGGAACTTTGTTTAGCTTCTTTATAAATTCCTCTTTGGGCAGCAATTGATAGGAAGAAGGCCTCTTTATTTTACCGTCAACTACTTTATAGAAACTCGTATAAACCATTCCTCTTTTAGCGTCGATAACCGGCGCAATGATGAGGTTTTTTTCTAAGGATTTTGCGGCATTATGCGCTAATATATCAAGGCTAGACACAGGGATAACAGGCTTCTTTAATGAAAACGCCAGCCCTTTCATAGCAGCCAACCCAATACGCAATCCGGTAAAAGACCCCGGGCCTACCCCGCAGGCAAAATAATCAATATCACCTATCTTCCATTGCATAACCTTCAAGATCCTGTCTAAATGTAGAGATAATAGCGTTGAAAGCAGCCTACCGGTTTCAATAGAATATTCGCAGAGCCTTTGCTCTTCCCAAACTGCAACGCATAAAAACTTTGTGCTGGTATCAAATGCGATTATCTTCATGTTTTTAATTTTACTCGCCTTGGCAAAGAGTGTCAATGGAATTGACAACTCTCATCTCTCCTGTTAATATAAGAAACATGTTCGAGCATATTATTTTTTCCCATCATGATACTGAAACACGCCAGATATTCTATGAGGTCTTCTCCGACTTAGGATACAAAGTCAATACTGTGCTTTCGCATCATGACGTGCTTAATACTTTTAAAATCGAGCGCCCTCAATACGTCGTACTTGATCCGAAAATATCTGACGTAAGCGCTGAAGAAACCGCCTGTAAAATTTCTTCCTTATCTCCTGAAACACGTATCATCATCTTAGACCCCGATAAAGATAAAACTCTGGTTATCCAACAAGTCGTTAAAACCATACGGGAAAATTACACTGTCCAAGATAAAGCGACTTCAATTGGGGGATTAAAACTCAAAGCAAATGTGCTTATTGTTGACGACGAAAAAGAATCCGCACTTTTATTACAAAAACACTTACAACGTAAGGGTTACAATATCGACATTGCATTTTCCGGAGAAGAAGCGCTAGCTAAATTAAAAAGTAATACTCCCCCTGAAATTATATTCTTAGATATCCACATGCCCGGCATAGACGGATTGGTAGTACTTAAGGAAATAAAAAATCATAGCCAATCAACTAAAGTTATTATGACTTCCGCAATGGAAGACAAGGCGATCATCAATGAGGCTGTGCGCATCGGAGCAGACGGATATCTGGTAAAACCCTTTAACCTTGACCAACTTGAAACAATGATCTTTAAAAGTATGATCAAGGATTACCTGTAAAACAACTCAAAATATTTTTGTAATGTTCTCCTTGCGCCTCTATTTTAATTAATCTTTCCTTATCGGATATTAGCGAAAATTTTATCTCAAGATAATCCGCGGGAATAAAAAAACCTTTAAGTTTTTTGGCCCATTCAATAACGGTTAAAGCCTCATCGTAAAAATACTCCTCACTTCCCAAAGTAGCGAACTCTCCCGCCTCATGAAGCCGATAAAGGTCAAGGTGATTTATCTGAATATTTTTCCCTTGGTATTGACGCATCAGCACAAATGTCGGGCTAAGCACTTTATCTTGATTTATGCCCTGGCCTTCGGCAAGGCCCTTTACAAAAACAGTTTTTCCTGAGCCTAAATCCCCCTCAAGAAGAAGGATATCCCCTCTACTCAAAAATTTAGAGAGGCTCTTACCAATTTTTATTGTTTCTTTTACGCTACGGCTTAATATGCGCATTAAAATGAGTATAACCTTGACGAAGAATTTTTAGCGGGGCCCCATACTGGTCTAAAACTTTTAAACCCATTTCTTTCTTAGTAATCATTCCTACCCAGCTGTAAATTGCATCGCGTTCTAAAAGCAATTTCTTACCGGCTTCCGGAGAAAGCGCAAACAAAAGCTCAAAATCTTCTCCGTCAGATAACGCGGAAGTTAAATTCCTTGAGAAACGCCCCTGGGGGATGCGCTCTCCATAAACAACTGCCCCTACATTACTTTCTTTAAGCATATGCCCTAAATCTTGTAAGAATCCGTCAGAGATATCAATCATAGAGTGTATTTTAAAGTTTTTTGCTAAATACCTTGCTTCTTTGATCCTGGGAATAAAACGTAAATGCTTTCCTGATATAGAACCACCAAGACAACCGGTAATAAAGATCATGTCACCATTTCTTGCTCCGCTTCTTAAGGCTAACGATTTTTTTTCTATCACGCCTACAACACTAACATCTAAAACTATTTTTTTTGAAACGCTTAAATCCCCTCCAACAATATTAACTTTATATTCCTTAGCAAGGTCGTTTATCCCCCGGTGCAAATCTTTAAAAAAATGCCTGCATTTATCAGCTGGAACTCCAAGACTTACCATGGCATAACGAGGAATTCCTGCACAAGCAGCAATATCACTTAATGATACTGCCAGGGCTTTGCGGCCGATAAGATAGGGATTTTCTTTTGATTTAAAATCAACTCCCTCAACCAACATATCTTGCGTCAGGAGAAGAAAATTTTTTGCATCAAAAGAGACAACCGCGCAATCATCGCCGATCCCCTTAAAAACACTGCGGTCTACTTTGGTGTTTTTTTTGATCATATCAATTAACCCAAATTCACCGATCTTATCTAGCCGCATCTTTTACTTCCCCCAAATAAACCAAACAAATAAATAAGCAGCTGTCACTGCCACAAGAGTAAACGGAAGGCCGATCTTAGCAAACTCCTTAAAGCTTACCTTATAACCTTCTTTCTTAAGCAGGCCGCAGGCAACAATATTAGCCGATGCTCCTATTGGAGTAATATTACCACCTAAACTTGCGCCGATAAGCAGGCCAAAAAGAAAAAGCTCAGGCGAAACCGAAAGCTTTAAAGCCATGGTAATTGCAACCGGAAGCATCGCCGCTAAAAACGGGACATTATCAATAAAAGCAGAGAGAACTACCGAAATAAAAACAATGGCAGTGTATCCAAGAAAAATATTGGTCCCGACGGCCTTAGAGAGAAAATCCGCGATTAACTCAACCCATCCGGTTAGGGTAATACTACCAACCAAAATAAAAATACCTGCCAAAAAAATTGTTGTATCCCAATCTAATGCCCTTATTCCCTCAATTACCGATTCGTTTTTAATAATTTTTTTCCAGAAAATACTGACCACCGCAGCTAAAACGCATAAAATTCCGGCCATATAAGAAAAACCTGTATCTAAAAAAGAACTCTGCGCTAAAAGTATAATTAGAGACACCAATATTACTGTTGGTACCCAGGAACGCACCTTTTCAACCGGAATAAGCGCAGCTTTTTCTTTATTTTTGCGAAAAATATTATAAAGAACAAAAAATGAAAAAAATGCCCCGATTTCTACCGCAAAAAAAATACTCGGTTTTCCCCGGTAAAAAAAGAAATCCCCGAAATTCATCTTAGCAAAGCCTCCTAAAAGCATGCTGGGAGGATCTCCTATAAGCGTAGCAGTTCCCTGTAAATTACTTGATACGGCAATAGCAATCATCATCTTCACCGGGTTTAACTTAATTTTTTTAGAAAGTGACAGCGCAATAGGAGCAACAATTAAAACAGTAGCCACATTTTCTACAAACGCAGAAATAAAACCGGTTAAAGCGCAGATAAAAAGAATTGACCAGGTAGTATTTTTAGCTCGATCAACAATCACCTCTGCTATAAAAGCCGGAACCCGGCTTTCCATAAAAATATCCGCTACTACCAAGGTGCCGACAAATATCCCCATCACGTTCCAATTAATAGAGCTAAATGCCTCCTGCAAAGAAATTATGCCAAAAATTACCAAAATTCCTGCACCAACTGATGCTACTACACTTCTTTTATGAGGTAGAAATATAAAAAGAAGATAGGCGATTATAAAAATAGCTAAAGCTGCGATTTGCTTGAAACCCATACACTTCCTTTCTGTTTTACCTAATTCAACCTACGCGGTTGAAAATTTTAACCGCGCAGGTTAACAAGTTATTATAATTGAGTTTGGAGAGTACGTAAAAGGTTTTTTAAGCAGGCTTCATTACTTTTGAAAAAGCACTCACAACTGCCGGATCAAATTGGGTGCCGGAGTTTTCCTGAACTATGCGGATAGCTTTCTCTTCGGAAAAAGCTTTACGGTAGGGGCGGTCTGATACAAGAGCCTGGTAAACATCAGCGACTGCGATAATACGGGCACCTATGGGAATCTCATCGCGTCGCAAACCACGCGGATAACCTTTACCATCCCAACGCTCATGATGATATAGCATTAGCGGAATGAGCGGATGTAAAAAATGGATCGGACGGATTATATCTACTCCTATCTGTGGATGCTTACGAATAACCTGCATCTCTAAAACAGTAAGTTTTCCCGGTTTAAGCAATATCTTTTCACTAATCCCTACTTTCCCTAAATCATGTAAAACCGCTGCCTCGCGGATAAGTTCTACATCATCCCGCGAAAGAGCAATGGCCTTAGCAATATCAGTAGCATAGCGCACAGTCATCTCTGTATGCTCTCCCGTATAATGATCCTTTACTTCAATAGTTTTTGCAAACGCAAATATTGCCTCTCGTAAGCTCTGGTTAGCGCGCGTATTTAATTTATCAAGGCGATTCTTTAAAAATTCTATCTGGGTATTTTTCTGTGTGCTATTTTTAGAAATTAAGGTTTTTGGCTTATTATTAAGTTCTAAAGATGAATACACACGATTGCCTCCGCTTTCTTTAGCCTTATTGATAATTTTATCTGCCAGGTCAACTAACTCTTCGCCTTTAGTAGCCCTATCTTCGGGATAAGATGCCACAGCGATACTAAGCTTTAGTTTTACCGAATGCTCACGATTGCCAAAATTGTACAAACTCACGGCATCAAGAAAGCGTTGAGCAAGGGAAAGTGAAGTATCACGATCAGTACCGGGAGAAACTACTACAAACTCCTCTCCACCATAACGCACCACTACATCATACTGACGTACCATTTTCTTAAGCTGTGTTGCCAATTGTTTTATTACTATGTCCCCGAAATGTGTTCCGTAAACATCATTTATCGATTTAAAATAATCAATATCAAGCATAATAACCGAAAGGGGGCTGGCATAACGTTTAGCCCGGTAAAATTCCGCCTCAATAATATCAGATAGATACCGGTGATTATAAAGCCCGGTATACATATCAATAAGCATAAGCTTCTTTAATTTTTCATTAGTCTTATTAACTTCCTGGGTTAGCTGTTCCCTTTCCTTTTCTGCTAATGTCCGCGCGCTAACATCAATTATCGATACAAAAATCTTCTCAAGAGATTCAACGCATCCCGGTGCAACCATCCATTTAAGATGCACGAATTTTTTTTCACCGTCTAAAGCATAATTAATAGTATCTATTTCAAAAGTATTTTTTCCTTCTGCTAAAGCAATAATTCCTTCAGAAAAAGCGTCAAAAGAATCATTGCCAAAGAATTGCTCAAGGCCGAGTGAAAAATCATTCTTATTTTTTGCCCTATACAACTCCAAAGTAGCATTATTAACATCAAGGATCTTTACTGAAGTCGCGCAATGAATAACCGCCAGAGGCTGATTCTTGAAAAAACTACGAAAATCATTAATACCTTTTTGCTTTAGGTTATCGATATAGCGCTTAACTTCCGAAAAATCTTCTACCCATAAAGAAACCGGTGAATTTTCAAAAAGGCTGCGGTAACGCACTTCGCTATCATTAAGCGCTCCTTCTATAAATTTACGGGTAGTAATATCCCGCACGTATTCAATCACTCCGGTTAATTTTTTTGTATCGGCATCTAATATCGGAAAGGTGTATAAATCAAACCATCCGATAATTTTTCCGTCGGCATCCCTCTTAGGCACGATTTCAAATCCGGCTTGCTGGGTTTTTAGTGTTTTATGGGCTGGACATAATTGGCAAGGTTCTTTTCTGCCGTGGTAAGCTTCGTAACATTTTTTCCCCAACAGGGGAAACGAATGTTTATACCATTTTTCCATTACCGCATTAACCCGGATAATATTCATTTCCGTATCCAGGACACTTAAACCATCCTGGATGCTGTCAAAAACCCTTGCCAGAAAATATTCTCCCTTATACAATGCATCTTCCACCTGCTTACGCTCGGTAATATCTTCAATAGTACCGTCATAAAAAAGCGGTTTTCCTTCGTTATTAAAAAAAGAGACCGAACTATTTTTTACCCAGCGCAACAGGCCGTCTTTTCTTATAATGCGGTGCTCAAGTACGTATCTTCCCCCCGCCCTTTTTACCTTTTCAATATAATCGACTACTGCGAAACGATCATCTTCATGCACCATCTCTAACCAAAGAAACTTATTATTATCAAATTCTTCCGGCCGATATCCGGTAACTGAAAAGCATCCTAAACCGTGAACTGTATTTCCCGATTCACCATCTTTAAAACATACCGAATATGCGTAATCCTGGATTGAATCTGCTATTTTCTGATAACTCTCTCTGCTGCATTTCAGCTCATCGCTTACCTGCTTTAAACCTGTAATATCCTCGATGGTAAGCAGAAGATAGTCTATCTCTGCGCGGTCATTTTTCACCGGCACAGCAGTAACCTGGCACACCTTATTATTACGGAATGTCCCGGTTTGAATAACATGCGCCTGGCCGTTTGATAATGCCTTAAGCGCAGGGCAGTCAGAGCAAGGAGTACTCCTGGGAGGCGAATAGAATGTTTCAAAACAACGCGGAGTATCTTCTAATTTAATTTCAGGAAACCAGGAGCGGATAGTTTTATTCATCCAAAGCACCTTAAGCTGCGGAGAAATTATCACAATCCCCGTAGCCACCCCTTCCAGGATTGAATCTGCCCAAAGAGTACAAGATGCTTTTTCTTTTAATTCTTCCATAAATTAAACGGCGTTATAAAGTTTTTTCCTGTTGAAGTACTTTTTTAAATTTTTCTATTACTTCCGGATCAAACTGCCCTCCTGAATCACGGCAAAGTATATCAATGGCTTTTTGTCGATCAAACGCCTTCCGGTAAGGCCGGTCTGAAACTAACGCCTGATAGGCATCAGCTGCTGCGATTATCCGCGCGCCAATCGGGATTTCTTCTTTTCTTAATCTCGAAGGATAACCTTTACCATCCCAACGCTCATGATGATGCAATACAAGCGGTATAACCGGATGCAAAGAATGTATCGGCCGTATTATTTCAGCTCCGATTTCGGGGTGTTTTATTATTTTTTTAAATTCCCGGCTGTTAAGCTTTGCTTTTTTACCAAGTATACTCTCACTAATCCCGATTTTACCTAAATCATGAAGGGCTGCTGCCTGGCGTACATGTTCAATCTGTTGACGCGAAAGATTCATCATGCGCGCGATTTCCGTAGCATAGTAAGCAGTCTTTTCAACATGCTCTCCGGTATATTGGTCTTTTGCTTCAATCGTTTTTGCAAAAGCAAAAACTGCTTCTACTAAACTCTGATTAGCGCGGCTGGTAAGCTTTACTATTTTATCTTTTAGGATTTCAATGTTATCTTTTTCTTTATTTTTAAATTTGATTGTCCTTAACCGCGTTATATCCAAGGAGGAATAAATTCTGCTGCCCCCTCCTTCTTTTACCTTATTTAATATTTTGTCTGCGGCATCAACAAGCTGCATCCCATTTTTTGCCTCATCTTCCGGATAAGAAGCAACCGCAATGCTTAATTTTATCTTTACACTATGCTCTTTATTACCAAAACTGAAAGAATTAACCGCATCCATAAACCTTTTAGACAAAAGAAGGGCTGTAGCCCGGTCTGTACTGGGTGAAACAATGATAAATTCCTCTCCGCCAAATCTGACTACTATATCATAACGCCTGACAGCGCGTTTAAGCTGCTTAGCCATCTGTTTTAAAACAAGATCTCCAAACTGATGCCCGTAAACGTCATTTATGGACTTAAAATAATCAATATCCAACATCATCACTGAAAGCGGCTCGTTGTAACGCTTGGAACGGTAGAATTCCGCTTCAATAATATCGATAAGGTAGCGATGATTATAAAGCCCGGTATGTGAATCACGAAGCGTTAAGTTTTTTAAACGGCGGTTTGTTTTTAATAACGCTTCATTTAAACGCAGGCGTTCAGCTTCAAAGTTCTTACGCTCGCTTATATCTACAAAACTTTCAAGCAAGTATTCGCGGCCGCCTAATTTTACCGAAGCTACGCTTTTTAGAATAGGAGTTTGCTTACCATCCGCACGCACCAGGACCTTTTCAGAATTATCTGCCGTCTGCCCTAAATCACAGATCGGACAATTATGTTCCTGGGAAGGACAAATAAATTGGTGGCAGATTTTACCGATAATTTGTTCTTTGGGTATCCCGATCATACGGGCAGCGACAATATTAACATCAAAAATCCTGCGCGAGCTAGCCTCAATCACAAGTAAACCGACCCTCGCGTTATCCCATAACACTTGCAGACGCTCAGAACTTTCTTTAAAAGCTTGTTCGAGTTTCTTTCTCTCTGTTATATCAAGAGAATATTCGATTACTTGAGAAACGTTACCATCGCTATCAAAAACCGGAAAAGCATGTATCTCTACATTGTGCGCATTTCCTTGGACGTCATAATGCAGATGCTCGAGTAACACCGGTTGCTTTGTGCGCTTTATTTCTTCAATAGTACAACCCTCAACATTATCTTTACAGGGTGTTTTACTATTATGCAATAACTCATAGCAGGTAGATCCGGGGCAAATATTGCCGAGTTTAGCCGCAGAATTTGCCAATTGAATAGTCTTATCCTTAACGTCAATTACGCAGAACGGATGAGTAAGGGACTCAATAACGTTCTTCAGGAAGCCTTCTCCGGAAAAATCTACTTTATTATTAAGGGTTTCTTCTGGCATAATAGGTTTTAAATGGAATAGGCATCCCTCTCCTCACGGAAAGGGATGCCTATAAATTTAGCTTATTTTATCCACGATTCTTCATCCTTTAGTGGCTGGTAGATAAAATATAGCATATTGGCACAAGAAAGTCAAACAAAGAGCGATAATATATTTTTGCTGTAACTTATTATTTTACAAAGAGTTTTATTCCAAGATTTCAAACAATTCTAAGTAAATCCTTGGCTAATTTCTCGCCTGAAAGCAGCATTCCGCCAAAAATCGGCCCCATCCTTGGAGCCCCAAACACCGCATTTGCGCACATTCCACAAACATATAGGCCCGGGCAAACTTCTTTAGTATTCTTCACTATGGTATCTTCCCCTACATCTGCCCACATTGACTGCTCACCCATAATTTTACCTGTTTTTGTCTTAATTCGGATACCTGACTTACGTTCCACAATCCGCACAACCTCCGCAGCATGCCCGGTTGCATCAACAACTGCCTTTGCGCGCATAGTAATCGGATCTACATGCAAATTTGCCATTCCAACTGAACTCCAATTAAGCACAAGACCGGTAATTTTCTTCTGCCTGACCATAACATCCTCAGCGCTAATTAGATTAAAAATCTTCAATCCCGCCTGCACAGCTTTTGAACATATCGTTGAAACTGCCTCTATTGAATCCGCAGTATAATATCCCGGGCTATACTCTTTACTTCTAATCCCGAATACGTTTAGAAGACGTAAGGCTTTTTCCTGAACCACTATCTCATTAAA
>CAKKSP010000045.1:0-2507 GCA_919902045.1 Omnitrophica bacterium GWA2_41_15
TCTCGGCCTCTTGAACCCCATTCAAGCGCGCTAGCCAAACTGCGCCATCCCCCGTAATGCCCAATATCTACTTTAGCCATTCGCCACAAAGCATGGCGAATTCCGCCACTACTACTTATCAATTGAATCCGCCAATCATTGTGGCGGAAAACTACGCCATCCCCCGGTAATACGCATATAATTCTTCTATTTTATAGAATTAAGCTAAATTCAGAAGTATATAATACAATTAAAGATAAGCTTTTGCAAGGAATTATTCTTCTTTACTTTGACGGGTCATTAAGTCCTGAACAGCTTTAAGCGGGGATTTATTCTTATAAAGCACATTGTAAACTTCGCGGACAATAGGCATCTCAACTTTATATTTACGGCTAAGTTCATAAACGGATTTAGCAGTTAACACGCCTTCAGCAACCATCTGCATATGGCTTTGTATCTGGGCAAGAGTTTTACCTTTTCCAATTTGTTCTCCTACATAGCGGTTGCGGCTGTTTACGCTGTTACAAGTAGTTACTAGATCTCCTAATCCGCTTAACCCGCTAAAAGTACTGACCTTACCTCCCATCGCATGGCCTAACCTAGAAATTTCAGCAAGCCCGCGGGAAAGCAAAGCCGCCTTAGCATTAGTGCCAAATCCTAACCCGTCAGAAATTCCACAAGCAATGGCAATAACGTTTTTAAGGCTGCCTCCCAACTCGATTCCGATTAAATCTTCGTTTGTGTAAACCCGAAAACGCTCGGTCATAAAAACTCCCTGTAAAAACAAACGCAGGTCTTTTTCATACGCGCTTACCACTATGGTAGTAGGAATTTTTTGCGCCACCTCTTGAGCAATCGTCGGGCCGGAAAGCACCGCTACCCTGACATTGCCCAATTCCTCATGGATAACCTCTGACATCCGTTTAAGGGTTTTATTTTCAATTCCTTTAACAACACTCAAAAATATTGCCCGGTGCGGGGGTTTGAGTTTTTTAACCTTTTTCAATACTCCTCTAAGATATTGAGAAGGTACAGCTATAACGATTAACTGCTTATCCTGCAAAGCAAGCGATAAATCAGAAGTAATTGTAATTGCTTTAGGAATTTTATAACCCGGGAAAAACCTGGGATTAATGCGTTTTTTATTAAGTAAGGCCGCATAATCAGCAAACGCACTCCAAAGAGTAACCTTATAACCTTTATCGGATAAAAGGCCGGCAATCGTTGTACCCCAGCCACCATCACCTAAAACTGCAATAGAAAATTTTTCTTTCATGATTAAATTTGCGGCTTAACAAACGGAACGTGAGTTTCCTGGCGAGTAATAAACTGGATTCCTACGCTATAACTACCATCATCCTGATGCTTAATACGCATAACCTTACCAATTACTCCGCTCTGATAGATAAGACTGTCTTTCTCCATATCGTGGCAAATAGTAAGTGTATCGCGGTCAAAAGAAAGCCAAAGTATATCCTCTTCATGTACCTTATCTTTAATCGTACACATGAGGCCGGCTTGGCTGACATTAGTAGTATAACCATCAAGAAGCCTATCGATTGTCTCTTTTTTACAAATCTTATAGGCAAGCGGCGTTACATAGTCAAGGCGGGGGAATCTTCGTCTTTCCGGGCCCGGAAAATTATGGTTCATTTTTTGTCCTGTTTAAATGCTTCGGGATTTGTTTTATTGGTACGCAACTTTGCTAAATCCCAGGCATAATCATAAAGATGCAGGCCTTTGCTGACTGCAACCATTTCGCCATCATCTACACCGATTTCCGAAGCCATATACTGCTTTACTAACTGCAATCCGCCGAGATTTGAAGGAAAACCTCCCCAAAGATCCCATGAGCGGAAGTAAAGAATAAAATGTAATTTCCCGTAACGGATACGCGTATCAATCAACCTCAAACAAGGCGGATCAACTAATTTAATATCAGAAGGCATGCCGATTTCCATAATTGCCTGATTTGTCCCCTCGCCTTTTTCTTTATACATCTTAATTACTTCTTCAATCTGATTTACCTTAAGCGGTATTTCCCGGACCATATCTTTTCCATTAACAGTCTCTTTAACCTTCACCCTCGGCTCGACTAACCGCTCACCATAAGTATAATCCTCGGTTTCGGTTTTTGCTCCGGTCATCAGGTAACTTAAGTAACCTTGAACATAATCCATATCAGTAGGAGCGGGGATACTCATTCCTTCAGGAATGATCGGAATGATCTGATGGGAAGGTTTACGCGCGCGTACCACTACAAAATCAAATTCAAGCCGCTTCTGGCCTTCGTAACTTCCGCGGGTAATCTGATAAACATGCCCTTTATCAAGAATAGCGCTTAATGTCTGAAACCAGGCATCATCCAGGTCAAAGGCATCAATAAAAACAGGCTCTAAAAATTCGCGTGTGGGCATGGTGGTCTTTCTGTTTTGGAGCGAGCGATCGGAATCGAACCGACATATATAGCTTGGAAGGCTATTGTTCTACCATTGAACTACGCTCGCATATAATATATAGCTTGTCCC
>CAKKSP010000045.1:2607-6308 GCA_919902045.1 Omnitrophica bacterium GWA2_41_15
CTATTAAATTACTTGGCGGGAGAAGGCTATTGTTCTACCATTGAACTACGCTCGCATATAATATATAGCTTGTCCCGCCAAAAAATTTAATCCAAGGCGGGATCCCGCCCGCTATTAAATTACTTGGCGGGAGAAGGCTATTGTTCTACCATTGAACTACGCTCGCGGTAACATTAAATTTCAATTATCCCTTGCCTATGCGCTCGTAAATATTGTCGCCAGTCTCGCCTTCGGCGGACGGCTCCAATATTTACTTCGCAGGCTGCGGGATATTTTTCCTGCAAGTAAATCAGGGAAAAATTATGGGCAGGAAAGGATTCGAACCTTTGAAGCACAAGTGCAACAGATTTACAGTCTGTCCCCTTTGGCCACTTGGGTACCTACCCATGAATTTAAAATTATATATGCCGGGGGAGGGACTTGAACCCTCAAAACCTTACGGTCAACGGATTTTAAGTCCGTCATGTTTGCCATTTCATCACCCCGGCAAACAAATATTAATTATTCAAAACTGTTTTGCTTTGTTTCCAACAAATATAAGATGAACGGCATTCTTGAGCTAATTTTATTTTCCGCTCTAAACCGAGGCAATTTTTATAATAACATTGCTCGGCGATCTTTTTCGCTGCTATTTTACCATATTTTAATACCCACTGACTATCGCTCTGCTTATATATCTTGCCTCTAATTCTTAATAAAATTTCGGATGCATCTTTTAACCATCTAATAAATCCTTCTGATCCAGAATAGATTCTTAAGCTCCATTGTTCTCCCTGATTAGATGGATGCCTCCATTTTCGGATACACCCATCGCCGTCAATTACTCCTCTTAAAAAATCAATAAAATATTCTTTTGGCACTTTTAATTCGCCTATAGTTAATGATTTATTCTGAGTAAGCCCAATTGATAAAAGAAACTCATAAAATTCTTTATTTGCGATCTGAATACGATATGCTTGTTTCGGCGTACCTTTATTCTTCTTGCAAACCTTATTAACTAATATTAAGCTTTCTTTTATCCGTTGTAAAAAGTTTTTTTCTTTAGCAGTAATATCTATATGCCTACCATCTTTGCTTAAATTCCCATCACTAGTAATAAGTCCCACTAAATACCAAAGATTGGAACCGGAAATATTAAGCTCTTTTCTTTTTCGTGCCATTCCACCACTTGCCCATAAAACGTTATCAAAGAATATTAGCCGACGAGAGGAATCGAACCCCCGACCTGCTGTTTACAAAACAGCAGCTCTACCAACTGAGCTACGTCGGCGTTAACAACATTTCTTAATTGCTTCCGGAATTTTTGCAATAATATCCGAAGCTATCATGCTAATTTGGGTCTTCTCTTTAGCTGCTAAATCACCTGCTAAACCGTGCAAATATACTGCATACTTTGCCGCTTCAAAACCAGTTAATCCCTGCCCTAAAAATGCGGCAATCATTCCGGATAACACATCTCCGCTTCCGGCTGTAGCCATTCCGGCAGATCCCGTGCTATTAACATAAACTTCCCCCTTAGGAGAAGCTATTATACTGCCTTTTCCTTTTAAAACAACAATGCAATTATAATCACAAGCGAATCTTTTGGCAACTTCTTTTCTATTCGCCTGAACAAAATCTATAGTTTTTCCTAAAAGTCTTGCCATCTCTCCAGAGTGTGGTGTAAGTATTCTGGTAACTGGTAACGTGTCACTAGTCACCAGTAGAGTTTTTAAATTACCCGCCAAAGCATTCAAACCGTCGGCATCAATTACCGTCGGCTTATCCGAATATTTTATAATCTTACGCACTAAACTCTGCGCTTCTTTACCCGAGCCTAAACCGGGCCCTAAAACTAAAATATCAGCTTTTGAAAAAAACTTTTTTATCTCAGGCAGTGACTTAGCGCTCAACTCTCCCTGTGAAGTTTCAGACAAAGGAAGAAGCATTACTTCTTTAAGTTTTACTTTAATATAGCTAACAGCCAAACTTTTCGGAACTGTAACCGTTACTAATCCTGCTCCGGAGCGCATTGCCGCTTCAGCGCATAACAAAGCAGCCCCTGAATACCGTAACGATCCACCGATAACCAGTATATGGCCAAAATCCCCTTTATGGCTATCTGCTTTTCTTTGTCGCAATGGCATTGGCAACCGCATAATTTTTTACATGTGAAATCGAAACATGAATCTCTATATCTTTACAAAATTTCCCGATAATATTACAATACGGCTTACCATCTCTATCGTTAAGAATTTCAACATTCTTCCAACTAAGATTTTTTTCTCCTGCTGCTTTAAAAATCGCTTCTTTTGCGGCAAATCTGCCTGCCAAGTGCTGATAAAAACTGCTGCGTGTTTTGGCATTTTTAAGCTCTGTATCGGTAAAAATGCGCTCAAGAAAACTTTTATCCCAGCGCTCAACTGCCTGGCGCAACCGTTTCACTTCTGTTATATCCACCCCTGTCCCTATAATCATCCTATTATCTTTCTCATTTCTCTTACCGCATTCCCTAATCCCACCCAAAGAGCCCGACAAACAATCGCATAACCAATATTCAACTCTTCGATTTCTTTTATTTTAATAATCCGCTGAGTGTTAACGTAATCTAAACCGTGTCCGGCAAAAACTTTTATTCCCTTTTTACTGGCATAAGAAGCAGCAACCGCTAATTCCTTAAAATAAAAATCAGCTTCTTTATTATTTTTCGCGTTTGCGTATTTTCCAGTATGAAGCTCAATCATCTTTGCCCCGGATAAGAAAGAAGCATCAATCTGCTTAAGATCAGGATCGATAAAAAGGCTCACATCAATACCTTTATTTTCAAGCAAGCCTATCGCGCTTCTTATTTTAGCTAAAGAGCCACTGACATTTAAACCGCCTTCCGTGGTTAACTCCTGCCTGCGTTCCGGAACAATAGTAACCTGATCAGGCTTAATTTTTACCGCAATCCCGACGATCTCGGAATCTAAAGACATCTCAAGATTAAACTTTATTTTTACTGATTTCTTGATCAGTTCAATATCTTTTTCGTTTATATGGCGCCGGTCTTGACGCAGATGCGCGACAATACTATCTGCCCCTGATGCCTGGCAAATAGCTGCAGCTTTTACCGGTTCAGGCTCAATTCCAAGACGCGCCTGCCGAAGCGTAGCCACATGATCAATATTTACTCCCAGATGTATCATTATTTATTTACCGAGTTCACCCTGGATATAAAACCAGACTATCACCGCAAGCACAAGCGCAATAAGCTTAAGCCAGGGGTGACTGGTAAGCCGATAGCGGATTTTAGAACGTAATTTTAATTTTGCCTTAGGCATGGTTTTTACGGACTTTATAAAATTCTTTCATTTTACTAAGCAGTTCATCGCGGCCCAGATCTTTATGAAGCTTACCCTTAAAAACTAAAGACATATCTTTACGCTCTTCAGAAACTACAAGCACTATAGCATCGGTTTCTTCGCTGATACCTAAAGCTGCTCTATGTCTTGTGCCAAATATACGGCTTAGATCATAACCTTGCGTAAGCGGAAAAAGACACCCGGCAGCAAGTACTCTTCCATGCTGCACAATTACTCCCCCGTCATGAAGCGGGCTTGAAGGCGTAAAAATAGTTTCAAGCAGTTCTTCAGAAATTTTGCTATCAATAGCCATTCCGCTTTCAGCATACCCGCCTAAAGGATCTTCTCTTTCTATGGCAATCAAGGCTCCGATTTTAT
>CAKKSP010000046.1:0-34751 GCA_919902045.1 Omnitrophica bacterium GWA2_41_15
ACGCGGGAGTGGCTCAGTTGGTAGAGCGCAACCTTGCCAAGGTTGATGTCACGGGTTCGAACCCCGTCTCCCGCTTAGAATTTCCCCTAATTTACTGTTGGGAAATTCATCCCGAAGCTAGCGCAGAGGCGCACACCAGCGCATCCTATAAAGCTGGGTGCTGCGAAATAAATTATCGAGCCGTCTGGACAAAGGCCGACGGTGAAATAATTTATGAGCGCTTACGCGAGGGGGTAGAATAAATAAACTCCAGGAGGTATTCCTTAACATGAAAATCAGCGAATTTCTTTCCGAGAAAGCAATATTCACCGATATCAAAGCTACTAAAAAGGAAGATGTGCTTAAAGAGCTGGTAGAGTTGCTTGGGAATTCAGGCGAAATCGATAAGCGTTGTACTACAAAAATTCTTACTGCTCTTATGGCTAGAGAATCTCTAGGTTCAACTGCCATCGGACAGGGGGTTGCTATTCCGCATGCTAAAGTTGACTGTGTATCAAAGCTTATTGCGGCTTTCGGCCTTTCCCGCAAAGGAGTAGAGTTTGATTCCTTAGATGGTGAACCGGCATACATTTTTTTTCTTTTGGTTGCGCCTCAAGATTCCGCCGGCCCGCATTTAAAAGCTTTGGCGCGCATCGCCCGTCTTTTAAAAGATAAATACTTCCGGGATAGCCTGCGCTCATGTCAGGATGAAAAATCTGTTATAAAGATTGTCACCCAGGAAGATGAAAAAAAATTTTAAATTTCAAGAGATTTATTCCCATCTAAACGGAATTTTTAAATGGCTTTACCCGGGGATCGGGATTAAACGCTGGATAGGCCTTGCTAGTTTTGGCGTATTGCTGATTGCTTATGGATCGAGCCGTTTACACAGCGAGGATTTTTGGGTTATCCAGATACTTGATGGATTAGTAGTTTTTTCAGGATTAGTGCTTTTGATCCTTGGCGTAAAACACATGGTACGATCTTTTGTGATGGCGATCTCGCCTGTTTCAAAAGATACCGGCCTTGTCGATATATTAGTACAGAGAAAACATTTAAGCCGTGGCTCACGTATAGCGGTAGTTGGCGGCGGTACAGGGCTTTCGGTACTTTTAACCGGGCTTAAGGAATATACTTCAAATATTTCTGCGATTGTGACTGTTGCTGATGACGGAGGATCATCTGGCAGGCTTCGCCAGCAATTTGATATATTACCTCCGGGAGATATTCGTAACTGCCTGGTCGCCTTAGCAGATGCGCCGGTTTTGTTGCGTGATCTTTTTCAGTTCCGTTTTGATAAAAGTTCTGAGCTTTCCGGGCACAGTTTCGGAAATCTTTTTATTACTGCAATGACCCGGGTTACCGGAGATTTTGAAAAGGCGATCAAAGAAACCAGCCGGGTATTAGCTTTACGCGGGGAAGTTATCCCCTCAACTTTAACCAATGTAGTTTTAGAGGCGCTCCATAAGGATGGTACGGTTACAGTAGGGGAAGAAAAAATACCTAAGGCGCACAAGCCTATTGATCGGGTAATGCTTAAGCCGCAGCATCCTCAGGCAACACCTGAAGCAATCAGGGCGATTGAAGAAGCGCAATTGATTGTGCTTGGGCCCGGATCTTTATATACAAGTATTATACCGAATCTACTTATTAAAGAAATTACCGAAGCAATAGTGGCTTCCAGTGCTCTTAAAGTATATATATGCAATGTCATGACTCAGCCCGGAGAAACCGATAATTTAAGTGTTTCCGGGCATATTAAAACGCTGATTAATCATAGCCATCCAAGGATTTTTGATTATTGTATAGTAAATACCGGAGAGATATCTCAGGAGATTTTAAAAAAATATGCCCAGGATGGTTCTTTTCCGGTAACAAATGATGCCAAAAGAATTGAAGGAATGGGGTATAGGGTGATAGGAGAAGATATTATACTTACAGAGGATGTGGTGCGTCATGACCCGCTTAAACTTGCCAAGATAATCGTTGGTTTTATAGAAGAGATATAATTTGATGGAAGGTAATAATATGCCGTTGGTACGAAAAGAAGTAATAGTTAAAAATAAGCAGGGCCTGCATGCCCGGCCAGCTGCATTATTTGTGCAGGTGGCAAATAAATTTGATTCTCGTATTGTTGTGCGCCGGGAACAGGAAGAAGTAAACGGAAAATCCATTATGGGAATCCTTACTTTAGGCGCAGAGCAGGGGAGTATGATAATTATTGAAGCAGATGGTGATGATGCTAGTAATGCAGTATTGGAACTTGAAAAAATTATAAATAGCGAGGAATAAAAAGAAATGCTTAAGTTTAAAGGAATTGCTGCTGCTCCTGGTATCAGCGTAGGAAAAGCCTTACGTATTGATAAGGAAGATTTGATTGTCCCTAAAACCGCTATAAGGCAAGAAGACGTCCCTTTCCAAATACAGCTTTTTGAAGAAGCCCTGATACAGACCCGCAGAGAGATTATTGAATTACAAAAGCGCATTGCCACCGAGATGGGCCAGGATCAGGCGCAAATTTTTGATGCGCATCTTTTGGTCCTTGAGGACCGCATGCTTATTGAGGAGGTTATCTCTCGCCTTAAAAATGAACTCTTAAACGTTGCTTATATATTCCATGAAGTGCTAAAAAAATATATAGATGTATTCTCAAAGATCGAGGATGAGTACCTTAAAGAGCGCATGGCTGATGTTAATGACGTGGGCAAACGCGTTCTGCGTAGCCTATTAGGGAAGAAGCGCACACTGCTTGATGATGTGAAAGAAAAAGTAATTGTTGTGGCCCATGACTTATCACCGTCTGATACTGCCTCAATGCATAAGAAAAATGTTGCCGGGTTTGTAACTGACATCGGAGGTAAGACATCTCACACCGCAATTATGGCAAAGTCCCTTGAAATCCCGGCAGTAGTCGGTATAGACGATATTACTGCCCGAGTAAAAAGCGGTGATTTGCTTATTATTGACGGCAGCATGGGAATGGTTATTCTTAATCCCGATGAAGAAACATTATCAGAATATCAGCAGGAAGAAATTAAGTTAAGAGGTATTGCCGAGCGTTTTCTTACTGTCAAGGACCTTCCTGCGGTTACTACTGACGGTAAAGAAATAGAATTAAACGCTAATATTGAACTACCTGATGAGATCCCTTCGATCAAGCTGCATGGGGCTAAAGGTGTAGGGCTTTACCGTACGGAGTTTTTTTACATGAATCGCCGTGATCTTCCTACCGAGGAAGAACATTATCAGGAATATAAATATGTTGCCGAGCAGATGGGGGATGGGCAGGTAGTTATACGTACCCTGGACTTAGGAGGAGACAAATTTCTTTCTCAGTTTGAAATTCCGCGTGAGATGCAGCATTTCCTGGGATGGAGAGCAATCCGTTTTTGTCTTGCCCGCCCGGAAATTTTCAAAGTGCAATTAAGGGCGATTTTAAGGGCTTCTGTGCATGGCAAGCTTAAGCTTATGTATCCGATGATTTCCGGAATTGAAGAATTAAGGCAAGCGAATAAAATTTTAGAGGAGTCAAAAGAGGAATTGCGCAAGGAAGGAATACCTTTTGATAATAATATTGGAGTAGGAGTGATGATCGAGATTCCTTCGGCTGCGATTACCGCAGATATTTTAGCCAAGGAAGCGGATTTTTTTAGTATTGGTACAAATGATCTTATTCAATATTCGTTGGCAGTGGATAGGACTAATGAAAAAGTCGCCTATCTTTATGAGCCGGCGCATCCGGCAGTTTTACGCATGGTAAAAAATATTATTGATTCTGCTCATAGCGCAGGTATTTGGGTGGGCATGTGCGGTGAAATGGCTAGTGAGTCAGCTTTAGCCTTGATTCTCCTGGGATTGGGCTTAGATGAGTTTAGTATGCCTCCTGCGGCTTTACCGGAACTTAAATATATTATTCGTTCTGTAAGCCTGGTTCAGGCACAGGAGATCGCGCGAAAAGCCATGACATTTTTAACAGGAAAAGAAGTAGAAGAATTTTGTCAGTTAAAACTAAGAGAAATCTTAAGATGAAGGCTTTAATTTTAGCTGCTGGCTATGCCAGGAGATTGTACCCGTTGACCAAGTATTTTCCTAAGCCGCTACTTTGTGTCGGCCATCAGCCGATCATCAATTATATTATTGATAAACTGGTAAAAGTTAAAGATATAGACGAGATCATTATTGTCACTAACTCTAAATTTATTGGCCGCTTCCGGCAATGGAGGAAAAGTTTAGCAGGTTCTATCCCTATAAAACTAGTTGATGACCTGACTAAGGATATAGAGCACCGCCGGGGCGCAATCGGGGATATTAATTTTGTCATAAAAAGGCTCCGCTTAAAAGATGATCTTTTAGTTATTGGCGGAGATAATATCTTTGACGGTGATTTAGAAAAATTTTTAACCTTTTCTAAAACAAAAAAACCGCATCCTGTCATGGGTGTGTATGATATTAAGAGTTTAGTTAAAGCTCGTGAATATGGGGTAGTGAAGCTTAATAAAAATTTACAATTAGTAGAATTTTTTGAAAAACCCAAAAAGCCAGAATCAAAATTAGTGGCAATGTGTTTATATTATTTTCCCAGGCAAAAATTAAATCTGGTGAGTGACTATTTAAAAAGTAAAGTTAATAAGCATGATGCTACAGGTTTTTATATAGAGTGGCTTAAAAATAGAGAGCAGGTTTTTGGGTACGTATTTTCCGGCCGCTGGTATGATATTGGCCGTAAAGAGTTTTACAATAAGGCAAACCGGGATTTTAAAAAAGTTGTTTAACTAATACACCCGACACAAGCGGAATATGTGTCGGTGTTGTCTAACTGACAAAAAAGGGGAGGAATGGAAATGCCAGCACGTAAGCATTTTTTTACTTCGGAATCTGTAGGTGAAGGGCATCCGGATAAGGTCTGCGATCAGATATCTGATGCGATATTAGATGATGTTTTGCGTCAGGATCCTTATGGCCGTGTTGCCTGCGAAACTTACGTAACAATGGGGCTTTTAGTTGTTGGTGGTGAGATTACAACCACAGGTTATGTTGATGTGCATAATCTTTGCCGTAAAGTCCTTGAAGATATCGGTTATACGCATCCAAAATACGGATTTGATTACCATACCTGCGCGATAATTAATACAATTCATAGCCAGTCTCCTGATATCTCTCAGGGTGTAGATAAGGGAGGAGCAGGTGATCAGGGTTTTATGGTCGGATATGCTTGCAAAGAAACCGAAGAGTTAATGCCGCTTCCGATAATGCTTTCGCATAAATTGGTTGCGCGTTGTGCCCAGGTACGTCGCGAGGGGATTTTAAAATATCTTGGCCCGGATTGTAAATCACAGGTAACAGTAGAATACCATGATGGGGTGGTAAAACGCATTGATTCGGTAGTTATCGCTTGTCAGCATACCGAAGAAGTGCTCGATCAAACCGGCCAGATGATTACTAAAAAAGCGCGTCAGGAAATTATTGATCAGGTTGGGATGCCGATTATTAAAAAATACGCTGACAAACAAACTAAATTCTATGTGAATGAGACGGGAAAATTTTTGATCGGAGGACCGCAATCCGACACCGGAATGACCGGAAGAAAAATTGTAGTAGATACATACGGTGGAGTCGCTGCACCCGGTGGCGGAGCTTTTTCCGGTAAAGATCCGACTAAGGTTGATCGTTCCGCAGCTTATATGGCCCGATATGTGGCAAAGAATATTGTCGCAGCCGGCCTTGCGGAAAAATGCCTTATCCATGTTGCTTACGTTATCGGAAAAGCGGAGCCGCTTGCAGTAATGGTGGACACTTTTGGCACTAGTAAATATTCTGAAACGCAATTGATTAAGCTGATCAATGATAATTTTGATCTTACTCCTCGCGGGATGATCAAAACATTAGACTTACTCAGGCCTATATATAAGAAGACTGCTTGTTACGGCCATTTCGGCAGGACTGAAGCGGAATTCAGCTGGGAGAATACGGATAAAGCTGTGACATTAAAGAAACAGGCGGGAAAATTATGAATTACGATATCAAAGATATTAAATTAGCTGATAAAGGTAAATTGCGCATTGAATGGTCGCGGCAGAATATGCCGGTACTTGAGCTTATTTATGCGCGTTTTAAAAAAGAGACTCCGCTTAAAGGATTAAAGATCGCTTGTTGCCTGCATGTTACTACTGAGACTGGTGCGTTAGCCGCAGTATTGCAGGTAGGCGGAGCAGAAACTTATATTTGTGCTTCTAATCCGCTTTCAACACAAGATGATGTAGCAGCATCTTTAGTCAAACACTATAAAATCCCGACTTTCGCCATTAAGGGGGAAGATACCAAGACGTATTACCGGCATATTCAGGCAGTGCTTGCGGTTAAACCCGATATTACTATGGACGATGGTGCGGATTTAGTAAGCACTATTCATCATGCAACTCCGGATGTTTATCCGAATATCATCGGGGGCACAGAAGAAACCACAACCGGTGTTATCCGGTTACGCGCCTTAGCCAAAGAAGGAAAATTACGTTATCCGATTATCGCGGTTAATGACGCAATGACCAAACATTTTTTCGATAATCGATATGGTACAGGCCAATCCACTATTGACGGTATAATCCGGGCTACAAATAAATTAATTGCCGGAACAAATTTTGTCGTTTGTGGTTATGGCTGGTGCGGAAGAGGCCTTGCTATGCGGGCACAAGGAATGGGCGCCAATGTAATTGTTACCGAAATTGATCCACTTAAAGGCTTAGAAGCGGTTATGGACGGATATCGTGTAATGCCTATCGCTGAGGCAGCAAAAATCGGAGATATTTTTGTTACAGTAACCGGCGATATTAATGTTATACGCAGAGAACATTTTAACGTAATGAAAAATGGCGCGATCATTTGTAATTCAGGGCATTTTAATGCGGAGATTGAAATTCCGGCATTAGAAAAGATGGCAAAATCCAAAAGGACGATCCGTGATTATACGGTTGAGTATGTATTAGGAAGCGGAAGAAAAATATACTTATTAGGAGAAGGCCGTTTGATCAATCTTGCGGCTGCCGAAGGCCATCCGGCGCAGGTAATGGATATGTCTTTTGCAAATCAGGCCTTAGGTGTAGAGTATATGGTAAAAAATGCAGCTAAGTTAAATAAGGATGTTTATAAGGTTCCTGAGGATATTGATGCTAAGATCGCAGAGTTAAAGCTTAAATCTATGGGTATACGTATTGATACCCTGACTGCCGAACAAAAGAAATATCTTTCTAGTTGGGAAGCAGGAACGTAATTTAAATGGAAATTAAAAAAATAGCTATTATAACTGCCGGAGGAGATGCTCCGGGGATGAATGCTGCTATCCGCGGCGTAGTTCGGTATGGATTAGCGAAAAAATTAGAGGTAATGGGAGTTTTTCGCGGATGGTGGGGCCTTATTAATGAAGAGCTTAAGAGCTTTGATCATCGGTCAGTGTCCGGAATCATTAATCAGGGAGGGACTATTTTGAAAACTGCCCGTTGCCCGGAATTCTTTACAGAAGAAGGAAAGCAGCGCGCATTTAATACCGTAAAAAAATACGGTATTGATGCTTTGGTTGTAATCGGCGGTAACGGAAGTTTTGGCGCAGCGCATGCTTTTTATAAAAGCCATGGGATTCCCTCGATGGGAATTCCCGCCTCCATTGATAATGATATAAATGGGATTGATGAAACTATCGGCTGGGATACTGCGATAAATACCGCTTTAAATGCAATTGATAATATCCGCGATACCGCTACTTCCATGGAAAGGGTGTTTGTGGTTGAGGTTATGGGCAGAGACTGCGGCCTTATAGCTTTAACTGTGGCGCTTGCCGGCGGTTGTGAAGAGGTTCTTATACCCGAACGTAAATTTAGCATAGAAAATATTTGTCATGAGATCGTAAACGGAAACCTTCGCGGGAAAATCAGCTGGATTTTGGTAGTTGCCGAAGGCACAGGAAAAGCCGAAGATATTTCCCGTCAGATTACCGAATTAACCACTCTTGAAACCAGGCAGGTTGTTTTAGGACATATTCAACGCGGGGGCCGTCCTACTGCAGCAAGCCGCGAGCTTGCATTGCGTTTAAGTAAAGAATCTATAGATTGTCTTCTGGCAGGGCAAATAAATAAAGTAGTTGGCTTATGTTGTAATAAGATTGTCGCGATACCATTAGAGACGGCAATTCAGAAAAAAGAAATCGATGTGGAAGGTATGTATCATTTAATAAAAACTTTAACCTAAGGAGCAATTTTAAAATGGGACGAAGACCGGTTGATATGGATAAGGTAGTAATGGAATTGATCAATACCGACGATGCCGCAAAAAAGAAAGAAATTGCAAAAAAAATCTTGGATATTGCATATAAGAGGGGTGCTTACCCTTCAAGTATAAACGAGCTTTACCAGGCCCGCGGTAAGGGGGAAGTTCCGGGAGGTTTTACGGTACCTGCGATGAATTTACGCGTGCTTACTTATGATTTGGCTAAAGCGATCTTTCGTGTTGCCAAAAAAAATGATGCCGGAGCTTTTATATTTGAAATTGCAAAATCAGAAATGGGTTATACCAACCAGCCGCCGGTAGAATATGTAGCAGTGATTTTAGCAGCTGCGGTTAAAGAAGGTTTTACGGGCCCGGTTTTTGTACAAGGTGACCATATACAGGTAAATGCTAAAAAATTTAAAGAGAATCCCGAAAAAGAGCTTGATGGGCTAAGGGCGCTTATTCAGGAAGCAATTGAAGCAGGTTTTTTTAATATTGATATTGATTCTTCAACTTTGGTTGATTTAGAGAAAACAGATATTAAGAAACAACAACTTTTAAATTATGATACTTGCGCAAAACTTACGCAATTTATTCGTCAGATCCAGCCGCGCGGAGTAGAAGTATCAGTCGGCGGTGAGATCGGAGAAGTAGGGACAAAAAATTCTACTCCCGAAGAGTTGAGGGTATTTATGCAGGGGTATAATGACAGATTACGTAAGGGTAGGGCCGGTATCAGTAAAATTAGCATACAGACCGGGACTTCTCATGGAGGCGTAGTTCTTCCTGATGGAAAAATAGCGCAGGTAAAAGTTGATTTTGAAACTTTAAAAGTACTCTCAAAGATTGCCCGCGAGGAATTTGCTATGGCAGGAGCAGTCCAGCACGGAGCTTCGACACTGCCTGCTGAAGCTTTTAATAAATTCCCTGAAACAGATACTGCCGAAGTGCACTTGGCAACCGAGTTCCAGAATATGGTTTATGAAAGCCGTCATTTTCCGCAAGAGTTAAAAACAAAGATTTATGAATGGTTGAAAGTTAATGCCGCAAGCGAGCGTAAAGAAGGCGAAACTGACGAGCAGTTTTTCTATAAAGCGCGTAAGAAGGCGCTCGGGCCTTTTAAGAAAGAGATTATGGGGCTTCCCCAAACAGTACGCGATGCAATTGCAAAAGAATTAGAAATAAGATTTGATTTTCTTTTTAAACAGTTAAACGCCGTAAACAATAAAGTTTTAGTTGATAAGTATATTACCTTAAAAAGAGTGATCAGCCGTAAGCGTCAGGAAAATGCTGCGGTTGTGCATGATGGAGAAGGCGCGGACTAAAATTTAGTCATTGCGAGCGAAGCGAAGCAATCTAATAAAAAGATGTGATTGCTTCACCCCTTCGGGGTTCGCAATGACAGCGAGGTGTAATATGAGATCAGACAATATTAAAAAAGGCTTAGAGCGAGTTCCGCATCGGGCGCTGTTACATGCCACAGGCCTTAGCAGAAAAGATTTGGAGCGCCCATTTATCGGGGTAGCCACTTCTTTTACCGATCTTATCCCGGGCCATATTGGAATGCGGGATTTAGAGCGCTTTATTGAGCGCGGTGTTTGTTACGGCGGAGGGGTTCCTTTCTTTTTTGGGGTTCCAGGAATTTGTGATGGGCTTGCTATGGGGCATTTAGGGATGTGTTATCCGCTAGCTCTGCGTGAGATCATTGCCGATACTATTGAATCCGTTTGTAACGCTCATAGCCTTGATGGTATTGTTTGCCTGACTAATTGCGATAAGATCACTCCCGGTATGCTTATGGGAGTGGCGCGTTTAAACATTCCTGCGATCATTGTTACTGCCGGGCCGATGTTATCCGGCCGTTTTAATCAGAAAAAACTTGCCTTTGTGCATGATACGTTTGAGGCTTTGGCGCGTGCCAAAAAAGGAGAGATTTCAGAAAAAGAACTAACTTGTCTTGAAATGGAGGCATGTCCCGGCGCTGGTTCTTGCCAAGGATTATATACCGCAAATACAATGGCTTGCCTTACTGAAACAATGGGGATGTCTTTGCCGGGTTGTGGCACCGCTTTAGCGGTGTCTGCAAAGAAGCGTCGTATTGCCCAGGAAAGCGGTGAACGTATCCTAGAATTAGTGAAAAAAGATATAAAGCCACGCGATATTATCACGAAAAAATCTTTAGAAAATGCGATTTTAGTCGATATGGCTTTAGGCGGCTCAAGTAATACTGTTTTACATCTTATGGCAATTGCGCATGAGGCAGGGATTAATCTTGATTTAAAAACTTTTGATATATTAAGCCGGAAGGTCTCGCATATTACTAATATAGAGCCGGCAGGCCCGCATTTTATGGAGGATGTTGAGTATGCAGGCGGGATTCCGGCAGTTTTGAAACGGCTTAAAAGCAAAATTAATGATACGCCTACTTTAAGCGGAAAAACTACTTATGAGATTGCAGATCAGGCGCAGATTTTTGATGAAGAGGTAATTCGTGATTTTAGCCGTGCCTATCATAAGGAAGGCGGGATTGCGGTTTTATACGGCAATCTTGCACCTAGCGGAGCAGTAGTTAAGCAAGCTGCGGTATCTCAAAAGATGATGAAATTTTCAGGCCGCGCGCGGGTGTTTAATCGCGAAGAAGAGGCGATGAAAGCGATTTTAGGCGGAAAGATTAAAAAAGGTGATGTTATAGTTATCCGTTATGAAGGCCCTGCCGGCGGGCCGGGGATGCGTGAGATGCTTGCGCCTACTTCGGCAATCGTAGGTATGGGTTTAGCTGATGATGTGGCACTAATTACCGACGGACGTTTTTCCGGCGGTACAAAAGGCCCTTGTATAGGCCATGTTTCACCTGAGGCTTCAGCAAAAGGGCCGATTGCTGCGTTAAAAAACGGCGACATAATTGATATTGATATTACTAAAAGAAAATTAGAAGTTAAATTATCCGCGCAGGAGATTAAAACCAGGTTAAAAAATCTAAAGCCTATCCCGCCAAAAATCACTACCGGGTATTTGGCGCGTTATTCTAAATTAGTTAGTTCGGCGGACAAAGGAGCGATTTTAAAATGATTGGTGCGCAAATATTAATTGAATGTTTGAAACGTGAAGGGGTAGAGGTTATTTTTGGTTATCCCGGGGGGCAAGTTTTACCGATTTTTGACCGCCTTTATGATGCTGAAGTAAAATTTATCCTTACTCGCCATGAACAGGCAGCAGCACATGCTGCAGATGGTTTTGCCCGCGCCACTGGCAAGGTCGGAGTTTGTCTTGCTACTTCAGGGCCTGGTGCGACAAATTTAACTACCGGTATTGCTAATGCCTATATGGATTCTATTCCGATGATTGCAATTACCGGACAAGTAAAGACCTTCTTAATTGGTAATGACGCGTTCCAGGAAGCAGATGTTACCGGGATTACGCGGCCGATTACAAAACATAATTATTTAGTCAAGGATGTTAAGGATCTGGCAAAAGTTGTTCGGGAAGCCTTTTATATTGCTACAAGCGGCCGTCCCGGCCCTGTGCTTATTGATATTCCTTCAGATGTTCAGCTTGCGGATACAGATTTTATCTGGCCTGAAACTGTGAATATCCGTAGTTATAATCCGACATCTTTTGGCCATCCTGGACAGATTAAAAAAGCAGCTAAGTTTATCGCTAGCGCGCGTAAACCTGTGATCTATGCCGGCGGAGGAGTGATTTCTTCTGATGCTAGTAGTGAGTTATTTGAATTAGCAGAGAAAATTCCGGCTCCGGTAACCTGGACAATGATGGGAATCGGTTGTTTCCCCACAACACATAAATTATCCCTAGGAATGCTTGGTATGCACGGGACAGCTTACGCAAATCATGCGATTATGGAGTCAGATTTGATCATTGCGGTGGGCGCGCGTTTTGATGATCGCGTAACGGGCCGCATTGATGCCTTTGCCCCTAATGCCAAGGTTATTCATATTGATATTGATCCGTCATCTATAAGTAAAAATGTGCGCGTGGATATTCCGATTGTCGGAGATGCCAAAAATATTCTTATCGAGCTTAATAGCCATATTAAAAAATCTTCTGATACTACGGATTGGCTTAAGACTGTTACTGGTTTTAAGCGTAAACACCCTTTACGTTATAAGGAAGGCGATAAGATCAAGCCGCAACATGTTATTGAGCAGATCTACGAAGCAACTAACGGGGAAGCGATTATTACTACTGAAGTAGGACAAAATCAGATGTGGGCATGTCAGTGGTTTAAATACTCTTCTCCGCGTACTTTTATTTCTTCAGGCGGCTTGGGGACTATGGGTTTTGGTTTCCCGGCGGCAATGGGAGCAAAAGTGGGTTTTCCGGATAAGGTTGTTTTTGATATTGCAGGAGATGGCTCTATACAGATGAACATACAAGAGTTGGCTACTTGCGTTAGCAATAAAATTAATGTGAAGGTTGCGATTTTAAATAACGGTTATTTAGGTATGGTGCGCCAGTGGCAGGAACTTTTCTATAAGAGGCGTTATTCCCAGGTAAATATAACAAGTCCGGATTTTGTTAAGCTTGCTGAAAGTTATGGCGCAGTGGGTATTAAGATTACTAATCCAAAAGATGTAAGGCCAGCTATTGATAAAGCCCTGGCTATTGATAATACCGTGTTTTTAGATTTTCATATTGAACCGGAAGAAAACGTTTATCCGATGGTTCCGGCAGGAGAGGCACTTAACCGGATGATTGAGGGGTTAGCATAATGAGACACACAATTTCAGTTTTAGTAGAAAACAAACCCGGTGTATTAGCAAGAGTAGCGGGGCTTTTTAGCGCGCGCGGTTATAATATCTCGTCTTTGGCAGTTTCAGAAACGCTTGATCCGACAGTTTCTTATATAACGATGGTGATCGAGGCAAAAGATGAGAAGGTCTTAGAGCAGATCAAGAAACAGCTTAATAAACTGATTGATATTATTACAATCACGGATTTTACTAAGAAAGAACACGTAGATAGGGAGCTTATTTTAGTAAAGATTAATTACAGTTCTAAGAGTAAAGCCAAATTAGATTCGCTTTTAGATAAACAGGTAAGCAAAATCATTTATTCTAAAGGTGATTCTGCGATTATTGAGGTAGTGGGAGAGCAGGAGCCGCTTAAGCAGCTTTTAGTAATACTTAATGAACAATTTGGGATAAAAGAGTTAGTGCGTAGTGGTAGAATCGCGATGGGGTGATTAAATTAACTAATTGATTACACCCGGCGCAATCTGATTGTGCGCCGGTGTTGTCTATCTGACAAGGAGGACTAAAATGCCTAAGATTTACTATGATAACGATGCAGATTTAAACTTGTTAAAAGGGAAAACTATTGCCATTATCGGCTACGGAATTCAGGGCCGCGGGCAATCTTTATGCCTGAGGGATTCCGGATGTAACGTAGTAGTTTCCGAAGTAGAAGGGACCCCAAATTACGAACAGGCTATTAAAGACGGGTTTAAACCAATGAGCGCATCCGATGCTGCTAAGGCTGCAGATGTAATTCAGATTCTTACTCAGGATCATGTGCAGGCAAAAGTTTACAATGAGAGCATCAAGCCTAACCTGCGTAAAGGTAAAGCTATATGTTTTTCTCACGGGTTTAATATCCGTTTTAAGCAGATCAAACCGGCAAAAAATATTGACGTTTTTATGGTAGCACCTAAAGGCCCGGGCGCTTTAGTGCGCAGGATGTATGAAGAAGGAAAGGGCGTACCTTGTTTGATTGCAGTATATCAGGATGCTACAGGTCAGGCCAAACAACTCGGCCTTGCTTTTGCAAAAGGAATCGGCGGTACCCGCGCCGGAGTTATTGAGACGACTTTTGAGGAAGAAACAGAAACCGATCTTTTTGGCGAACAGGCAGTGCTTTGTGGTGGAGTCACCGAGCTTATTAAAGCAGGTTTTGATACTCTGATAGCTGCCGGATATCAGCCGGAGATCGCTTATTTTGAAGTTTTACATGAGTTAAAACTTATTACAGATTTAGTGCAGGAAGTCGGCATCGGCGGAATGCGCCGTAAAGTTTCAAATACTGCCTGTTACGGTGATTTGACCCGCGGCCCGCGTATTATCACGGCGAAAACCCGTAAAGAAATGCAGAAGATATTAAAAGAGATCCGTAACGGAAAATTTGCCAAAGAGTGGATAAAGGAAAATGAGGTTGGTAGGCCTAATTTTGACCGTCTCTTAAAAGAAGGAGACGAACACGCGATTGAAAAAGTAGGAAAGCAATTAAGAGATATGATGCCGTGGATGAAAAAATAATTATTTTCGATACAACATTACGCGACGGAGAGCAGGCGCCGGGAGCTTCTTTAAACCAGAAAGAGAAGCTTGAGATCGCAGAGGCGCTTGAGAATCTGGGCGTAGATATAATTGAAGCAGGATTTCCTGTTTCCTCTGAAGGAGATTTTGAGTCAGTTAAGGCAGTAGCGAAAGCCGTTAAGAAGGCTACTATCTGCGGCTTGGCACGCGCCAAACATGAGGATATTGACGCAGTAAGCGAAGCGCTAAGTTTAGCCCGTCGGCCGCGCATCCATGTGTTTTTGGCGACCTCAAAAATCCATATGCAATATAAATTAAAAAAAGCAGAGGATGAAATTTTACGCCTTGCAATCTGGGCAGTTAAATACGCGCGCAATAAATGTTCTGATATAGAGTTTTCTCCGGAAGATGCATCTAGAACCGAACAAGGATTTCTCTTTAAAGTCGTTGAAAAAGTAATTGAAGCAGGGGCAACTACGGTAAATATTCCCGATACTGTCGGCTATGCCCAGCCTGAAGAATATGGGAATTTAATTGCTTCTATAAAGAATAATGTCCCGAATATAAATAAAGCAGTAATCTCTGTGCATTGTCATAATGATTTGGGGTTAGGAGTGGCAAATTCTCTTAGTGCGATTAGAAATGGCGCCCGCCAGGTGGAATGTACGATAAACGGGATCGGTGAGCGTGCAGGGAACGCTTCGCTTGAAGAAATTGTCATGTCTTTACGCACCCGGCATGATCTTTTTAAGGGCGTATCTACAAATATCAAAACCGAAAAGATTTATAAAACTTCTCGTCTAGTTAGTAAATTGACCGGATTTGTGGTAGCGCCCAATAAAGCGATTGTCGGAGGTAATGCTTTCCGGCATGAGTCAGGAATTCATCAGGATGGCGTGCTTAAAGAGCGTACAACTTATGAAATTATCCGTCCCCAAGACGTAGGATATTTTGAAAGTGGTATAGTACTTGGAAAACATTCCGGCCGCCATGCTTTTGGAGATCGCCTTAAATCTTTAGGTTTTCATCTGAACGTTCAGGAGCTTGATAAGGCGTTTGTACGCTTTAAGGAGCTTGCGGATAAGAAAAAACATATCTTTGATGAAGATTTAATGTCTATAGTTGAAGAAGAGATCAAAGTTGTAAAGCCGATTTGGTTTTTAGATAGCTTTGAAGTTAATTCCGGAACAAAGATCGCGCCAAAGGCAAAAGTATTTTTAAAGAAAAAACAGAAATTATTTTCTGCTGAAGCTACAGGAGACGGCCCGGTAAATGCCTGCTATAAAGCCATAGATAAGATTACCGGTTCAAAGCCTGTACTTTTAGATTATCGCCTGGAAGCGGTTACATCCGGAGATGACGCATTAGGTGAAGTAAACCTTAAACTCCGCGTTAAGGGGAAAACTGCCTCTGGCCGCGGCTCAAGCACGGATATTGTGGAAGCTTCAGTGCGGGCTTACATAGCCGCAATAAATAAACTTCAGAATTAACATCCTTCTATTAATCTTATGCCCTCGTCGTTACTATTCGGGCTCATCGGGTATCCTGTAAAACATAGCTTTTCCGCTGCTATGCACACTGCGGCGTTTAAAAAGCTAAACATCAATGCCGAATATCGCCTTTTTGAGGTTCCGCCGAAAGATCTAGAAGGTTTCCTACTCGGAAAGATTAAAACCAATGATGTAAAAGGAAAAGAATTTTTGTCTTCGGGTATTTCTTTTTTTAATATTACGATTCCCCATAAAATTAGAGCTAAAGAGATTCTGGAAAAAAATTTCCCGGTCCAAGAAACGCAGATTACATTAAAAGATTTTTATTATGTTAAGCTTTCCGGAGCAATTAATACAATTAAAAAAACCTGCGGAGAAACCAAGTATTACAATACCGATGCCTGGGGTTTTTTGAAGTCATTAGAGGAGGATCTAAAATTTGATCCTAAGGGCAAAGAAATATTTGTTAATGGATGTGGTGGCGCAGGCCGGGCAGTTATTGCTGCCTTAAGCTGGAGTAATGTCGGAATAAAAAAAATCTACGTAAATGATATTAATGAGCAAGCGATTGATTCTGCAAAAAAACATTTTTCTCATTTACCGCAATGGAGCGAGTTAAAAGATAGATTGCAGTTTATTTCTAAAGATAGAATCCAAGACTTTATTAATAAGGCTCAGTTGTTTGTAAATGCTTCTCCTATCGGCATGAAAGAGGTAGATATCCCGGCAGTAAAGAAAGATTGGCTGCATAGAGATCTTTCTATATATGATGTTGTATATAATCGCGTTACTGAACTGGTCAAATTCGGCAAAGAATTAGGTATTCCCGCTACGGGAGGTTTAGGGATGCTCTTGTATCAGGGAGCTGCTGCGTTTGAGATTTGGACCGAGAAACCGGCTCCGATAGAGGAGATGCGTTATGCGCTTAAGGAGGAAATGAATAAATGTCATTAATAGCTAATATATTTGTTTTCTTTTTTGGTTCTATTGTCGGGAGTTTTCTTAATGTTTGTATTTATCGCATACCGCGTAATGAATCAGTAGTCTGGCCGCGTTCGCATTGCCCGCTTTGCAATGCTAATATCAGAGGCTATGATAATATACCATTTATTAGTTACCTGGTTTTACTTGGCCGTTGCCGCTCCTGTAAAAAACCTATCTCACCGCGTTATTTTACTATTGAGTTCTTGACCGCTTTATCAGCATTGTGGTTGTATAGATCTTTTGGCCTAAGTTTTGATTTCTTTTTTTATTTTGTATTTTTAAGCGGATTGATTATCGCTACTTTTGTAGATATCAGCCACCGGATAATTCCCGATGAAGTTTCTATAGGCGGAATCGGAGTAGGTTTACTGCTTAGTTTAGCGCGTGGATTACATTTTCCCGGGCCTTCGTTTAATGCCCGGCCTTTTATTGATTCGTTTCTTGGCACGATAGTTGGCGGAGGGATAATTTATCTGACCGGATTTATTTTTGATATGGTTTATTTTAAGCTGCTAAAAAAACCTCCTGTGCAAGGAGAGACTACTTCTATGGGGGGTGGAGACGTAAAACTTCTGGCTATGATCGGCGCATTCTTAGGCTGGAAAAAAGCCCTGGTTGTTTTTTTTATTTCGCCTTTTTTTGGGGTAGTAATCGGGTTAATAAATTTAATAGTAAAAAAGGATCATGTTATCCCTTATGGCCCGTTTCTTTCGCTTGCGGCAGTGCTTTCAATATTTTGGGCGGATAAAATTTTAGTTTTATTTTTTCTACGTTAATTTTATGCTACCAGAAGAACTAGCTCAACAGCTCCTACATTCAAAATCTGCTTCTGCCTGGAAAAAATTTAAGGTTAAGCGCAGGGCCGGGGTTTTAGTGCCGTTATTTTCAGTCCATTCCAAAAATAGTTGTGGTATCGGCGATTTTAAAGATTTACATCTGGTGATTGACTGGGCAAAAAAAACCGGGAACAGCATTGTTCAGCTTCTTCCGATGAATGAGATGGGAGGAGGAATTTGTCCCTATGATTCTATTAGTTCTTTTGCGCTTGAGCCGGCCTATCTTTGCCTGTCTGATTTAATTAAAGAAGAAGGGAAAGAATTCCTTTCGGAAATAGAATCGCTTAAAGAAAAATTTGCCTTAAATAATAAAGTGCATGTTGATTACCGCATAAAACAGGAAAAACTCAGCCTTCTTAAAAAGATTTATTTAAGCCAGAATAAGAAAGCGCAGAAGAAGCTGGAAAGTTTCCTCTCCCAGCATGAATATTGGCTGCGTGATTTTGCGCTTTTTAAAGTGATAAAAAGGCATCAAGAGTTAAAACCATGGTATGAATGGGAAGCGGATTTAGAGCATCGTAAGAAGCAACTGCTTGAAGAATTTGTTTTTGCCAATAACGAAGAGTTTTGGTTTGAAGTATGGCTGCAGATGCAGTTAAGCTTACAGTTTGGCGCAGCTAAAACTTATGCAGAAAAAAATAATATCCTGCTTAAAGGTGATCTTCCTATTCTGGTATCACGCGATAGCGCAGATGTCTGGGCTCATCCGGAATTTTTTAAACTTGATTTTGCATCGGGTGCCCCTCCTGATATGTACTGTGCTAAAGGGCAGCGTTGGGGAATGCCGCCATATCGATGGGATAATATTGCTTCAGGAGGATATCTTTACCTTAAAGAAAAACTTAAGTTTGCGCAGAATTTCTACGATATTTTACGTGTTGACCATGTTGTAGGGTTATTTCGGATTTGGAGCATACCATTCCATGAGCCGACTGTTAATCAGGGCCTCAACGGTTTTTTTGATCCCAAAGAAGAATCGTTATGGATGCAGGGGCGTGAAATAATTTCCACAATGCTTTCGGCCACGCATATGCTTTTGTGTGCTGAAGATCTTGGCGTAATTCCTCTGATATGCACTAACACTCTTAAGGAATTTGGGATTCCCGGTAATGATGTGCAGCGCTGGGTTAAAGATTGGAATAATCGGCATGATTTTCTTCTTCCTGAAGAGTACCGTAAGATCGCAGTAGCCATGCTTTCAACCCATGATACGACGAATTGGGCTGCCTGGTGGGAAGACGAAGCAGGAACTGTTGATGAGGGATTATTCTGGCGTAAATGCACAAGTAGAAATCTTGATTTTGCATTTTTAAGAGAAAAACTTTTTGATCCGGCGCGTTCGCTTTATGGCAGGCTGCGTTGGAGGGAAGAGATTGATTCAAGCTTTAAGTTTGTTGAGCTGCTTGGAAAACGTTGGGAAGAAGTAGGCGATTTTGTGGAGTTATATGAGAATAGTTTCCGTGAAAAAGAAAAACTTTGGGCGCATTTTGGCTTAGCCTCGCCGATGCAAGAACAAGCAAGCGCGGAATTAGCCAAAAAAGCCCTTGCCTGGAACCTTAATTCTTCGGCGGTATTCTGTATTGAAACTATTTTTGACTGGCTTTGTTCTTATGGGTTCATTAAAGGAGAATTTTACGCCTATCGGTTGAATAAACCGGGGACTGTCGGGGCGCAAAATTGGTCGTTATTGGTTCCGCTTGCGCTTGAAGATTTGCTTACGCATGCAAGTTCTGCCAAGATCAAAAAAATGATCACAGCCAGCCAAAGGTAATTGTATTGAAGAAAATTTCCAGAAATATAGAAGCGGTGATCTTTGATATGGATGGAGTGATAATTGATTCCATGCCGTATCATTTTCTTGCCTGGTATGAGGCGTTGAGGCCTTTTGGGATAAGGGTGAGTTGTTTTGATGTTTACGCAAAAGAAGGCGAACGTTGGGATAAAAGTTTAAAATTTTTTTTAGATGATGCGGGGATTAAGCCAACAAGAAAACTTTTGAAACAGATTTTTTCCCTGCGTCAAAAGATCTTTAAAAAATATTTTAAACGATTTATCTTTAAAGGAGCAGGGGAGTTTATAGTTTGCCTTAAAAATAGAGGATATAAACTGGCTTTAGTAAGCGGAACTCCTACGGAAGAGGTAAAAAAAATTCTGCCGCCTAAGCTTTGGCGGCTTTTTGATTGCATAGTTGCAGGTGATAATGTGAAAAAAGGAAAACCTCACCCTGAACCGTATCTTCAAGCGGTTAAGAAGTTGGGTGTAAATAAATCTGCTTGCGTAGTTATAGAGAATGCTCCTTTTGGTATTGAGTCAGCAATTAAAGCCGGGCTATTTTGTTTTGCGGTCACTACAAGCTTGCCTAAAGAATATTTACGCGGGGCAGATGTTATCGTAGATTCACTTGATGAGATTACCGGAGTGATCAATAAAAAATGCGCTATCTGATTTTAAGACAATGGCATTCTTAGAAGGCCCGGGATTTTATCTTTCTAAGCGCGTTGGCCGCGCGATGACAGATTATAAGATGCTTGAAGACGGCGACAAGGTCGCTGTTGCGGTTTCCGGCGGAAAAGACAGCCTGGCCTTGCTTAAAATATTAAAAGAAAGGCAGAGTTTTGTCCCTATAAAATATTCTCTTATTGCCCTACATATTGATTTAGGCCATCCCCGGTCGTTGGCCGTTCCTTTGCGCAGGTATTTTGAAAAAGAAAAAATCCCTTTCCATATCGTTAAAGTTGATATTTTAAAAAAAACAAAGAAAAAGGATATTGATTGTTTTTGGTGCTCCTGGAACAGGCGAAAAAGTTTATTTGAAACCGCAATCCGCCTTGGTTGCCGTAAGGTTGCATTAGGCCACCATAAAGACGACATTATAGAAACTATGCTTTTAAATCTTTTTTTTCACGGTGAGATTTCCGCGATGTCTCCGAAGCAAGAGCTTTTTAAAGGAAAAATCCTGCTTATCAGGCCGCTTGCGCATGTTGAAGAAAGTTTGATCAAAAAATTTGCCAAAGAAAATAAGCTCCCTGTTCAGGATTGCAGGTGTCCGCAAAGCTTGATTTCAAGCCGCCAGAAGATGGCTCGGATCATTAGTGGTTTAAAACGCAGTTGTCCCGACGTAAAAACAAATATTTTCCGTAGTATCCAACGGATTAAAACTGAATATTTACCGTAAATGCTCAAAGACGGCTATATCGTAGTAAATAAACCCAAAGCTGTGACATCGCATGATGTGGTAGATCTCATTCGACGTAAATTTAAATTAAAAAAGGTAGGGCATGCCGGCACCCTTGATCCGATGGCTACAGGAGTACTAGTGATTCTTTTAGGGAATTGTACGAAACTATTTGATAAATTTTTAACTTTTGAAAAAGAATATTGCGCCTGCCTTCATTTGGGCTCAAGGACGTCAACCGGAGATATAGAAGGCGAGGTTCTTGAAACCAAAAGTTATGAATTTCTAACAGAAGAAGCAGTGCTTAAAGCGATGTCGGGTTTTGTTGGTGAGGTAATGCAAGTTCCGCCGATGGTTGCAGCGATAAAATATAAAGGCAAGCCTCTTTATGAGCTGGCGCGAAAAGGTATTGAAGTTCCGCGTAAAGCGCGTAAAATTATGATTAAGGAGCTAAAACTTTTGAGCTATTGCCTTCCTGACATTCGTTTTTATCTTAAATGCTCACGCGGTACTTACGTGCGTCAGTTAGGAGACGATCTGGCGCAGAAACTTGAGACTTCAGGCTGTATCAGCGAAATTGAACGTGTGGGTGTGGGAAGATTTAAATTAGTTGACGCGCTGAAGCTTGAAGAGATAACAGAAAAATCTGTCAAGCCGTGGGTTGAGATTTGTTAAATCTCTTGTCAATTCTGCTCGCTCAGGTAGGAAAACTAGGGGACGCTTCGGTAGTTTTTGTCACTTGTTACGTTATTACCTTATGATTATATTATTGATTGTTATTCTATTTCTGGTTATCGGAGCATCGTTAATTATTTTCTTTTTTAAGATTTCATCTTTACTTAATGAGCGGATTGCTAAGATGGAAAGTGCTTTAAAAGACGCGCAGTCAGCTATCAGTAGCGGGTTAGGTAATGCTACAGGCGTATTCGGCTCGGTACAGAGTTCTCTTGGCCGGCTTGAAGAGACTAACCGTCAGATTCATGAAGTGGCAAAAGATATCTCAAGCCTGCAGGAACTTTTGCGTGCGCCGAAAATGCGCGGTCAAATCGGAGAAACCCTGCTTGAGAATTTTTTAAGCCAAATCCTGCCCAAAGCATATTATTTGATCCAACACCGTTTTAAGAATGGCGAAACGGTGGACGCAGCGGTAAAACTTGGTGAAAAGCTCGTGCCGATTGACGCGAAATTCAGCCTGGAAAATTTTAAGCGTATACTGGAAACTCAGGATGAGCAGGAAAAAAATTCTTTCCGCAAAAAGTTTTTTCAAGATGTGAAAGCGCGTATTGATGAGATCGCCTCAAAGTATATCTTACCTCAGGAAAATACCTATGATTTTGCCCTGATGTATGTGCCGGCAGAAAATGTTTATTACGAAATCATCACAAGCAATGAAATTTTTGTTTATGGAATGAATAAAAAAGTTTTGGCCGTTTCTCCCAATACATTTTATGCGTATTTACAGGTGGTCTGCCTTGGCTTAAAAGGCTTAAAAGTCGAGGAGAATGCTAAAGAAATTTTGCGTAGTTTAAGCGCTTTGTCGGTTGAAATGACGAAATTTAAGGATGATTTTTCTGTTTTAGGGGTTCATATTTCAAATGCCGGAAAAAAATTTGAAGAGAGCCAGAAGCGGATTGAAAAAGTAACTGATAGATTGCAGAATATTCAGGAAACAAAGGTCATTGAGTAGGATGATGCGCATTAATATCCGCGTTGTTCCTAAGGCAAGCCGTGCTTTGGTAAAAGATGAAGGGCAAGGTTTAAAGGTTTACTTAACCAAACCTCCCCAAGATAATCAGGCAAACATGCAGTTAGTGGAAATTTTGGCCAAACACTTTGGAGTAAAAAAGAGCGCAGTAAATATTTTACAGGGGGAGAAATCCCGGAATAAAGTAGCGGAAATTAAGTTATGAAAAAGTTACGAGGTTTAAAAGAAGAGCTTTTTTTAGTGCGGGTTTTTCCTGAATTTCCCGATGTTAGCGCAGGCTTTAGCCATCGGCCACAAGGGAATATGTCGTTACATCATGCGGATAGCCAAAATGCACTCCGTGACCGCAGATTTTTTATGAATCAGCTGGGTATAGATTTTAAAAGGCTTGTTTGCGCAAAACAAGTGCATAAAGATAGAGTTGTTTGCGTAAGCGAAAAAGATGTGGGACAGGGTGCGTTGGAATACTCTAAGTCTCTTGATGATACTGATGCTTTAGTAACTGATATAAGGCGTTTACCTGTGGGGGTGTTTACTGCTGATTGCCTTAGTATTTTTTTCTATGATCCGAAAACTCCGGCAATAGGCATAGCGCACGCTGGTTGGCGTAGCAGCACGCATAAAATCGCCATTAAGACGCTGGTAGCCTTACAGAAAAATTTCGGGACTCTTTTTAGGGATGTTTTAGTTTCTTTTGGGCCGTTTTTAGGGCCATGTTGTTATGAGGTAAAAGAAGATGTTCGTGAAGTTTTTCCGCAATATACGCATTCCCGCGGCGGGAAATGGTTCCTAGATTTAGCCGCAGTAAATTGCGATCAATTGCTTAATGTCGGAGTAAGAGCGGAAAATATATTTATTACCGGAAGCTGTACCTCTTGTAATCACGCGCGTTATTTTTCTTTCCGCCGCGAGGGCAAGGTTTGCGGCCGGATGCTTTCGGTAATTATGTTAAGATAAATTATGCCAAGTTATTATTTAGAATTTATTCTTTGTGCACGAAAAGAAGATATCCAAGCGATAAAAGATACTCTAAAAGATTATGTTCGTAGTATAGAGGTACAACACTCAGAATCCTGCGATCAGGCTAGCGATGAATTAAAAGTAACGCTTGAGGCTCCGGACCCTACTTTGATTTTTGATCTGTGCCGGGAATTCGGGAAAATGAAGTCAGTAAAGGTTGATGAGATCCATGCGCCTTATTGTAGTAGGCCACAAAAAGACGATATTTAGGGACACTTTTTAAAATTTAAACTGCATGTTAAAAAGTGTCCCTGTAAGATGGGCATGAAATGTCCCTGACAGAAAGGTTTGTATGTATATAGTAGTATTTGTAACCGTCCCTTCAAAAGAAGAAGCGCACATGATATCGCGTAAGCTGCTTGAAGAAAAGCTCTGCGCGTGCGTGAATATAATCGAGGGTGTAAATTCTTTTTTCTGGTGGGAAGGAAAAATCGATAATGCAAATGAGTTGCTTCTTGTGATAAAAAGCAGCAAGGCAAAGTTAGCTAAACTTATTAAGACCGTTAAAGCTAATCATAGCTATACTGTGCCGGAGATTATCGCTTTGCCGATCATCGGAGGTAATAAGGAGTATCTTGACTGGATCAATTCTTCTATCAGGTAATTGGCAGGATTATATCCTAGTTTTTTTAGGCGGGGTGGGGGTGAGTTTTTCACCTTGTGTATATCCGTTACTTCCTGTAACCGCAGGTTTAATAGCAGCAGAGGCCGCTACATCGCGCTTTAAAGGTTTTCTTTTAAGTTTAATTTTCGTAACAGGTATAGCTTTTACTTATGTTATATTAGGCATTATCGCTTCTTTTACTGGTTCGCTTTTTGGTATAATAAGTGCGCATCCTGTTACTAACATAATAGCAGGTTTAATTATTGTTTTATTTGGATTATCGTTTTTAGGATTGTTTTCTTTGCCGGTTTTAAATTTAGGCAAGGTTTCTTCTCCTGGTAAAAAAAATGGTTATTGGGGCGTATTTCTTTTAGGCTTAGATTCGGGTTTAATTATTGGGCCTTGTGTTACGCCTGTACTTGGCAGCATTCTAACTTATCTGGCAGCGCGGAAAAATATTTTTTATGGCGGCAGCCTTTTACTTGTTTTTGCTTATGGGCTTGGATTTACTCTGATTCTGGCAGGAACTTTTAGCGGTTTTATTAGCAGCCTCCCCAAATCCGGGAGATGGTTAGATATGATTAAGAAATTAGGCGGAGTGATACTTTTAGCAATGGGAGCATACTTTATTTTTATTGGCATAGGGAGGATATAGCATGCCTAAAAAATCAATTTTTTTAGTTTTTTTTATTTTGACGTTTTTTTCTTCGGTTATGGCTCAGGAATTATCTGCGCCAAATTTTGCGCTTAAGGATTTAAATAATAACGCGGTAACATTAAGCTCTTTTCGCGGGAAACAAGCAGTAATACTTTTTTTCTGGACTACCTGGTGCCCATATTGCCGGATTGAAATTAATAAGTTAAGTAAGAGAACTCAGCAACTAAAAGAAGCAGGGACAGAAGTTTTGCTTATAAATGTAGCAGAAAAACAGAAAAAAGTAGAAGAATTTTTAAAAAAATATACATTAACTCAAAAAGTACTTTTTGACGGAGATGGTACGGTATCGGATTTATATGGGGTATCGGGACTACCTACTTATTTCCTAATTGACAAAGAAGGCAAGCTGCGTTATGAAGGTCATTATTTTCCTGATGCCGAATATAAACAACTTTCCCCTAAGTAGAATTTATTAGTAATCCAATGGAAGAAAAAATAATAAAGATTTTAGATAACTGGAAAAAGCGTAATATTGAAGGGGTTTATTGTCCGGATAAAGTTGCTGCGCAGGAAAAGATAATTTCACTTATTCCGGAAACTTCTTCCGTGGGTATTTCTGGCTCAAAGACGCTCGATGAATTAGGTGTAGTTTCCGAATTAGAAACTCGGGGGAGTTTAGTGTATAATCAATACAAACAAGGTTTGAGCCGGGATGAAAGCCTTATGTTGCGTAACAAGGGCGCGCAGGCAGATTTTTTTCTATCATCAGCCAATGCAGTAGCAGAGAGTGGTGAGCTTATTTTTTTGAGCGCTTTTGGGCACAGAATAGCAGGTATAGCTAACGCCAAAAGATGCATACTGGCGATAGGAAAAAATAAAATTACATCAGATTTAAACCTAGCGTTTAAACGGGCAAGAAATTACGCCACTCCTTTAAATTGTAGAAGGTTGAAATATGCTTCAGCTTGCGCGGAAGATTCGGTTTGTCATTATGATCAGTGTCTGCCTTCTGATTACAAAAGGATGTGTTGTCAGCTGTTAGTAATAGAAGCTGAAATTTCACCGGGTAGGTTAACGGCAATAATAGTAGGAGAAGAACTAGGATTTTAGGAGGTTTTCGTGTTTGTACTTTCCAATTTTATGATTGCTATCGCAAATGTGCTTGATACGGCGTTTAATATTTTTTACTGGCTGATTCTTATTCGGGCGCTTATTAGTTGGGTAAATCCTGATCCATTCAATCCGATTGTGCAGTTTTTATACGCTGCTACCGAATGGCTCCTGGCGCCGCTTCGAAAACTTATACCTACCTGGCGCATAGGTATAGATCTATCGCCGATAATTGCATTTTTGTTACTGATATTTTTAAGATCGTTTTTAGTAATGACGCTGCAGCAATTAGCACTAAGGTTGCGATAACGGAGGAAAATCAATGTTTGACAAAATGAAATCCTTAATGGATATGCAGAAAAAGATGTTGGATATGAAACGGGATTTGGATAATACTACTTTTGAAATTGCCAGTTCCTGCGGCCTTGTGAAAATAAAAATGAACGGTTCGCAGGAGCTCAAAGAGATTTTTATCGAAGGAGAGTTGTCTGTGATTCCAAAAGATAAACTTGAGCGTGCCTTAAAAGATGCAATTAGCCGCGCTATTAAGCGCTCGCATGATCTGGGAGCGCAAAAGATGAAAGAGCAGATTGGTTTCAAGTTACCTGGACTATGAAAGAACCAAGTTTAAAGGGCCTTGCAACTGGAATCGGCAGCCTGCCTCTAGTAGATGCAGAAAAGGCTGTTGATTTGGTATTAAAATACCTTCCTGAAATTCCTTTTTGGCCGCAACTTCCCAAAAAAGATCCGCGCGAAGGTATGACTACACAGTTTAGCCAAAATCTTCCTCTGCTTAAGCTTACCTCCGAAGGTTTAGTTTTTAATCCTGAAAATAAAGAGAAACAGCTCGAGCTTTTTTATGAACGGATAATTTCTTCAGATACGGATTATTTTGGGCTTTCGCCTGAATACGCAAGTGGTTTCTGGGAATTTTACAAGCGGCTTAAAAAAATCGATTTATCAGGAATAAAATTTATAAAATGCCATATTACCGGGCCTTTTACTTTTGCTGCTTCATTAACGGACGAAAATGGTTCTTCTTGGATGAACGATCCTGTGCTTTTTGAAGTAGTGCAAAAGGGGTTGTTATTAAAAGCTAAATGGCAGATTGATAAATTAAAAGAGTTTAAAAAGCCGCTAATTTTATTTTTAGATGAGCCTTACCTTGGTTGTTTTGGCTCTGCCTACACTCCTTTAAACCGTGAGCAAGTTGTGTGTGCTTTAGAAGACTTTAGCATTTCTTTAAAAGAGGATGGCCTTAAAATAGGTATACATTGTTGCGGGAATACTGATTGGTCAATTTTTACCGAAACAAAAGGCATTGATATTATTAACTTTGACGCATTTGGCTTTGCAGAGAAAGTTTTCCTTTATGCGCCTCAATTAAAAGAATTTTTTAAAAGAGGCGGTTTGCTCTGCTGGGGGATTATCCCTACCCAGGATTTTGATAGTGAAACCGATGTTGAATTTTTATTTTCACATTTGCAAAAGGGTATAGAAATTTTGACTAAAAAGGGGTTAGATATAGCTGTTATTAAAGAACAGATGCTGTTAAGCCCTAGTTGCGGATTAGGCACTTTGTCTGCTGAAAAAGCAGAGGGGATTTTAACCACCTTAAAACAACTTAGCTATAAAGTAAATGCTTTATGAAGTAAGTTTTGCGCTACCCGTAAACCAATCGTTAAAAGCTGAAATTTTAATTCGGGTAATTAATAATTCAGGAATTCCCGCAACAGAAATTACTGAAACTGTCCAAAAAAACCAGATCCGCATCGCTTTTTATATTTCAGGGAAAAACCGCGCGCTGAAGATAAAGAAAAATATTCATTTCAGAATCAAAAAGCTTCCTTCCTCTGAATGGTTGACTAAATGGAAAGAGTTTTTTATTCCGTTTAATTTTACTAAGGGGTTACGGCTTATTCCATTTGGGCAAAAAGATACAAAAAAGGATAACACGCGCCAAAAGATATATATTGATACTTCCGTTGCTTTTGGCAGCGGCTTGCATGCCACTACCCAGCTTGTGGCGCAGCTTATTGAGGACGAAACCGGTAATTTTAAGAGTTTTCTTGATGTAGGAACTGGTAGCGGTATACTAAGCATTGTAGCGGGTAATTCCGGAGCAGAAAAGATTTTGGCAGTAGATTTCGATGAAAAGGCGATTATTACAGCCAAACGTAATTTCAGGCTTAATAAAGTTCAAGGCGCTTGTTTAAAAAAAGGTGATATCTTGGCATTTCCCATAAAAGACAGGTATGATTTTGTGGCCGCCAATCTTCTTACCGAGGAGTTGATTTTAGCAAAAAAAGCGGTGATTGGTTTTGTTAAGCCGGAGTATTATTTAGTAGTTTCCGGAGTTTCGCTTCTAAACCTTAACCGCTTTCGGAAGGTTTTTGAGGCAAAAAGTCGCTTGAGGCTGTTAAAGTTAAAACAAAAGCGCGGCTGGGTAGCGTTATTATATGAAAAAAGAAATCATTTGACAAAACACCCAAAAAAAGTATAATGAATTTCGCTTTTTTCACTAGGTAAAAAAATGAGAGAAATCAGAATCCACGCCCGCGCCGGCCAAGGCGCCATAACTACCGCTTCCCTTTTAGGGCATACCTATTTCCATAAAGGGATGTATCCTTATGCCTTCCCGCACTTTGGGGCTGCCCGTATGGGAGCGCCGATGAATGCTTTTGTGCGGGTTGACGATAGGCCGGTACGCCTACGTAGTCAGATATACGCGCCGGATTATGTGATTGTAGTAGATGCTACCTTAATGCGTGGTTTTAACTGCTTCTCCGGATTAAAAGAGGACGGCATTGCGATAATCAGTCAGCGTGAAGGTGTGGAAATACCTAAATTTAAAGGAAAGCAAAAAGCTTATGTTGTCCCGGCTAATGAGATTGCCATGAAACATATTGGCAGGCCGTTGGGTAACACAGCGCTTCTTGGCGCGTATGCGGCAGCTACAAAAGATATTGGTTTAGATAACCTGCTTGAGGCGATCAAAAATCGTTTTAGCGGTAAAGCTCAGGAAGCGAATATCAAGGCAGCGACAGAGGGATACGAATTTATAAATAAGTTAAAATAGGGGATAGACACCCAGCGCAAGCGGAATATGCGCTGGTGTTGCCTAACTGGCAAATGTTCGGACCTTTGATTTGTAAACCAGGCTCAAGTAAGAATAACAAGACCGGTTCTTGGCGGGTTGAGGTAAAACCTAAATTCCTGCAAAAGAATTGTATAGCTTGTAAGATGTGTTTAGTTATCTGCCCTGAAGCCTGTATAACCGGAAACGAAAAAAATACCTATATCTGCGATTATCAGTATTGCAAGGGTTGTGGTAACTGCGCGGCAATCTGCCCTAAGCAGGATATTGTGATGATCAAAGAAGATTCTAAGGAATAAAATGAAAGAATTTCAAGAAGGATCCTTAGCAGTAGCTGAAATTGTAAGAATGTGTAAGCCCGGGGTAGTTTCTGCGTATCCGATTACTCCCCAGACTCATATTGTAGAAGAGCTTGCCCAGATGGTGGCAAACGGGGATCTCAAGGCGCAATGTATCAACGTAGAGTCAGAACATTCTGCAGCTTCTGCGGTATTTGGCGCATCTGCTGCCGGAGTGCGATCTTACACTGCTACTAGTTCCCAAGGGCTTTTTTATATGGCAGAGGTGCTTTTTAATATCGCAGGCGTGCGCCTTCCTATTGTAATGACTTGCGCAAATCGTGCGATTTCTGCCCCGATTAATATCTGGAATGACCAGCAGGATGCGGTATCTTTGCGTGATTGCGGTTGGGTGCAAGTTTATGCTGAAGATGTCCAGGAAGCCGTAGATTTACATATGATCGCTTATCGTCTTGCTGAAGATAAAAATATAATGCTTCCTGTTATGGTAAATATGGATGGTTTTGTGCTTACGCACGGGATAGAAACCGTAGATATGCCTTCGCAGGAGCAGGTTGATAAATACCTTCCGTCCTACACTCCTTTATATAAACTTGATATTAAAAATCCGATGACTATAGGGCCTTTAGTGGATCCGGATTATTATATGGAAACTCGTTACGCTATCCAGGAAACGCATAAGAGTGTTTTGGGGATGCTTCCGAAGCTTACCGAAGAATTTTCTAAAGTTTTCGGCAGGACTTATAATGGTTTAGTAGAAGGATACCGCCTTGATGACGCAGAGAAAGCTTTTGTGGCGATGGGTTCGGTTTGCGGTACGACCAAAGAAGCAATAGATTCCATGCGTAAGAAGGGCAAAAAAGTCGGGTTGCTGAAGATTTCCTGCTACAGGCCTTTCCCGCACCAGGCAATTTATGAAGCTTTAAAAAATGTAAAAAAAGTAGCAGTTCTTGACCGCGCTTTATCTTTAGGATCATATGCTCCGTTAGCATCAGAGATTAAATCGGTATTTTTCGGTAAGAAAAAAGGCCCGCAGACTATTTCCAGTTTTATCGTCGGCCTTGGCGGTCGCGATATCACCGTGCATTCTATAGAAGAAGCTTACAAGCTTATAGGTAAGAAAGAAACTTGTGAATTCATTGATTTAAAACCTGAACTTTTAAAGGAAAATTATGCCTGAGCATCTTTTTACTAGCGGTCATACAGCGTGTTCCGGTTGTGGCCAATCATTAGCCGCGCGCCTGGTTATTGATACTGCTGGCCCGAATACGATTGTGGTGAATAATACCGGATGCCTGGAAGTATTTTCTACTAAATATCCTGAATCTGCCTGGCAGGTTCCTTGGGTTCATTCGCTTTTTGAGAATGCTGCTGCAGTTGCTTCCGGAGTTGAAGCAGCGCTTAAATATTTAGGAACAAAAGATACGATTAATATTATTGCCCAAGCTGGAGACGGAGGAACCGCGGATATCGGCTTGCAGGCGCTTTCCGGCATGCTTGAGCGTGGACATGATATTCTTTATGTTTGTTATGATAACGAAGCCTATATGAATACCGGTGTGCAGCGCAGCGGTTTAACACCGTTTGATGCTAATACTACCACTAGTCCGATCGGAAATAATTCTAAGGGTAACCCTAGGCCGAAAAAACCGCTTCCTGAAATTGCGCTAGCTCACGGGATTCCTTACGTAGCTACGGCTTCAGTAGGTTTTCCTCAGGATATACAGCGTAAAGTTAAAAAAGCCCTTTCAATAAAAGGCCCTAAATATATGCAGATCCATGTGCCCTGTCCTTTAGGGTGGAGGCATGAGCCGCAGTTGACTTATGCAATAGCTAAACTTGCTGTTGAAACCGGGCTTTATCCTTTGGTGGAGTTTGAGAACGGAGTAAAATCTGCACGCCAGATTAAGCCAAAGCCCGTAGAAGAATATTTAAAAACCCAGGCAAGATTTAAGCATCTGATAAATAATCCCGAAGAGCTTAAGCGCGTTCAGGCAGTTGCAGACAGCAATATCGAACGCTATAATTTGAAGTTACAGTAGATAATTGTATAAAAGTGCGCTAGGCGCAATCGGCGCCCGGCGTTAATTGGAATTACGCCGGCATGCGCTAACTGCGCAAATGTGCGCTGGTGTTGCTAACTGTCACACCCGCTGCAAGCGGAATATGCAGCGGTGTGTGCTAACTGCACAAGGGGGTAATATGGGAAAACAAGGACGTGCTATTGCGGAAGTCAGCCTGAAAGAGCTTATTAAGGATCTTCAGAAAGCATATGCTGATGAGTGGCTAGCTTTTTATCTTTATTGGTATATGGCCCAGACAGTTTCCGGCCGCGCTTATGAAGACATGAAAGAGATGCTTGAAAAAGTTGCTAAAGATGAACTTGAGCATGCAAAAGAATTAGCGGATTTGATTACAAAATTAGGGGATGTTCCTCCGGCAAATCCTATGGAGCTTGAAAAGAATGCCAACGCACCTTATGTATTACCGCCGAAGAATACCGCGGATATCAATCGTATTATTCGCATAGTTACCGAGGCAGAAGCGCAGGCAATCGAAGTTTATCATAAGATAGCTAAAAAGACTCAAGGTAAGGATCATGTAACATATCAGTTAATTACGCATATCCTCTCGGAAGAAGTGTCGCATGAGGAGATGTTTGAGAATTTACAGGAACGTTAATTAGGGGGTTTTTATGGCAAAAGTTACAGTTGATGCTTCAACTTGTGTTGGTTGCGGTTTATGTGAACAAGAGTGTCCGGAAGTTTTTCAGGTACAAGGAGACGGCCTGGCTCATATAAAGGCGCAATCTTGCGCGACGCATAATCTTCAGGATATTGCCGAGCAGTGTCCGGTAAGCGCGATTGTAGTAGCGTAATTGTTACAGTAATAGATTAAGTACTAAAAAGCCTAAGGATAATTTCCTTAGGCTTTTTTCTTTAGCTCGTTTAAGAATTTCAGGAATTGTTCTTGTTTTTTGTTTTCGGTAACTTTCTGCCGGAAGGATTCTTTGTCTTTTGAAAATTTCTCTTTATCATAGGGTGTTTTTTCTTTGCGCCAGACAATATAGAAATTGTCTTCTGTTTCTAAGGTTTTGCTTGGTTCGTTATCTTTAAGCGCTTCAATAGTATTCCAGAAAAGGCTTGAAGCGCCTATTCCTTCGATATAACTTCCGAATTTAAAGAGAGCAGTTTCTCCTGATTTCAGGCCAAATTCTGTTAGATAATTTTGTGCTTGGATTAATTCATTTGGGGTAAGGTTAAAATTATCTTTTAATTTTTTAGCACAACTATCAATTTTTTCTTTGGCTATTTTTTTTGCCTTTTCTTTACTAGAAGCATTAATGGCTTCAGTTTTTGCTTCTTCAAACTGCGGGATATAGGCTTCACGGCGTTCTTTTATCCGGATTGCATAGTAAGCTTTATCAACAAGCACAGGGCCGATTATATCAGTAGGTTTGCTTTTATTAAGCTTTAAAATAATATCCTGTGACCATCCGATTTGCGGTATTGCTTCTCCGTAAGAAAATAATCCGGTTTCTTTTAATTCTAACCCTAAATCCGCGGCGATTTTATTTAGATCTTCTTTTGCTGCAATCTTTTTCCCAAGGGCTTCTACCTGGGTATTAAGAGCGGTTTTGTCTTCTATTTCTGTTTTGATCATCAGGTATTCCAGATTAAACGAAAGCGGTTTGCGGAAAGAGTTAGGATTTTGATTGAAGTATTTCCTGGCTTCGTCTTCGTTTGATGTTATGTCTTTTGCAAAATCTTGGTTTAAAGCTGTCAGGTAATACATGCTTACCTGCTCATTTTCCCGGAGGTATTCATTCTTGGCTTCTTCATCCGTAGCGTATACCGGATTAGTAATTACTGTGTATAATTTTGAGATTATAATATCTTGCCGGGTTTGTTCTTCAAATTGCCGGGGTTTTAGGTGCAGGTCATAGTAAAGAGTGCGCTCGTAAAGCGTTTGGTTAAAGGCGTTATTTTTTTTGAAGAACCCATAGCTTTGGATTACATTAATTACTTCCTGGTCATTAGCGCGGATTCTTCTGTGCTTTGCCTCTTCAAGTAATATTAATCGGTCAACGGCCTGGTCTTGAAAATTTATATAATTTTTTATTTCTTCAAGCTTCTCTCCATATTGCATACTGGCCTGAAACATTACTGCCTGGTAGGCTTCGCGGAATTCATTGATGGTAATATTCCTGCCGAAGAGTTTCAAACTAAACTGTTTTCCTGCTTCTTTTTTCCCGCTTGTGTAGCTTCCCGCTCCCCAGAGTATAAAAGAGGGGACGATAATACAAGCTAGGGTTATCCAAATTTTTCTGCTAGTCTTCCTGTCGCGTAGGAATCTCAACATAAATTTTCTCTGCCTTTCTTGTCGGAAAATCACCTTCCTATTTTTTTAGGTTTAACTCTATCTAAGATTATATAGAAAGAGCTAAACTTTGCAATAGAAAACTAGGGGACGCTTCGGTGGTTTCCGAGGATTCTGGTGAGGCTCCGAAGAATTAGAGGAAGTAAGAAATTCCAACTTGACATACTTTCATACAAATGGTAGACTTTCTTTGGAGGTGGCAAAGATGACTATCACAAAACTTAAGGCAAAGAATCAGGTAACTATCCCAAGTATTATTATGAAGCGGCTGCGTTTAAAGCCAAATGAGCTTTTTGCAGTGGATGTTGAGGAAAATTTTATTAAGCTTATACCTGTCAAAGTAGAACCGAAATACACCGCAGAAGAGCTTAAAGCAGTAGACAAGATTGTGGCGCAGGAAAAATCCAGAGGAAAAACAGTCAAAGCCGGTAAGGATTTCTCGCATTATCTCAAGAAGGTTTCTGGTTAATGAAAAAGATCGTTATACTGTCTTCTTTTGAGCGCTCTCTTAAGAAGCTTTCCCCGCAAGATAAGAAACAAACTGCCGAAAGTTTAGAATCTTTTAACTCCATGTTAGTTTCCGGCTCTTTCCCCGCAGGATTAGGTTTCAAAAAGATTAACCATGATAAATACGAACTACGCGTTAATATCCGCCTGCGCGTAATTATTAAGTCAGAAGGGGATACTTATTATTTAGTTTTAGTCGGCAGCCATGATGATGTAAGAAGGTATTTAAGAGATTATAGATAAGTATTATATTTGCAACTCTTTGATTTTTATGGCGGTTGTATAAAGCGTCTTGTAACTTTGCAATTTGCGACTTCAAGTTTTAGGATATATAAAAAGGGGCCAGGCACTTTTTTTCAAAAAGAGCCAGGCCCCTTTTACC
>CAKKSP010000046.1:34851-37093 GCA_919902045.1 Omnitrophica bacterium GWA2_41_15
GGCTGAAACCCTTTTATTTTCTTTTCTTCTAATTTAGGCGGCTCAAGTAGCTGCTTAATCGCCTCAAAAACTATCGTAAATTGTTTGTCGTACTTTTTCTCCATCTCTTCGACTTTACGTTTTAAATCAAGGTTGGTTAAAAGCATTCGACGTAACTGTGTAAATGCCCGCATAATCTGAATATTTACTTGAATTGCTCTTTTGCTGCTTAATGTTCCTGAAAGCATTGCAACGCCTTGTTCTGTAAAGGCATAGGGTAACTTGCGAGTACCACCCCAACTTGATGTACCATTTTGGCACATCAAGTTTTGAAGTTCATCTTTAGTTAATTGAAACATGAAATCATCAGGGAACCTGTCAATATTACGTCTTACCTGACGGGTCAGCTGTCTGGTATCAACTTCATAAAGCTTAGCAAGGTCTCTATCCACCATTACCCGTTTACCGCGTATTAACAAAATCTTCGCAGCTATTATTTCGACCGCAATAGTATTAGTCATTTTGCTTCTCCTTTCTATTACTAACAGACGTAAGAAGTGCTAAAATCTAACAGAAATAATTCATATTTTTTCAGCGGGGCTGGCGTAGTATGTTTTAAGCAGTACGTTAGAAAGTTCTTGCGAGTATTATAAAAATGGGCCAGGCACTTTTTTTCAAAAAGAGCCAGGCCCCTTTTTTCATTCGCAGTAGTTGCAATCTTCTGCTAATTTCAGCGAGCGCCCGCCACTAATGCGTCGGCGGGCAAGAATTTAGATTTTAACGGTTGGTCAACGGGTGACTGCGGAGCCGAGGCCCCTGTTCGCGCGGACCCGCCGTTTTGTGGCGGGGAGCACGAACGGGGTGGCGCAGCAGGCAGGACCCGTTGACCGACAAATATGCCTGAGCGAGCGGAATTAGCAGGGAGATTACAAACATTTATCTTTACAAACCCCCATTGCGTTTGTATAATAATACCCTATGAAAAAAGTATTAAAATTAGGCCTGCCCAAAGGCAGCCTTCAGGAAGCTACTTTTAAGATGTTCCGTAAAGCGGGGTTTCATGTTTCGCTTCCTTCGGAGCGTTCTTATTTTCCCTCCGTCGATGATTTAGAGATCGAAGCAGTGCTTTTGCGCGCGCAGGAAATGTCCCGCTATGTGCAGGATGGCGCGCTTGACTGCGGGATTACCGGTAATGACTGGGTTTTAGAGAATGAATCTGATATTGCTACTGTTACGGAACTAGTTTATGCCAAACAGAGTTTAAATAAAGTGCGTTGGGTTTTGGCTGTGCCGGAGAATGGTGATATAAAGTCGGTTAAGGGCCTGGAAGGTAAACGCGTGGCCACAGAACTCGTAACTACTACCAAAAATTTCTTTAAAAAGAATAAGGTTAATGTTGAGGTAGAATTTAGCTGGGGCGCTACTGAGGTAAAGGTAAAAGCTGGGCTAGTTGATGCGATCGTCGAGCTTACCGAAACCGGAAGCAGCCTGCGTGCAAATAAATTAGTAGAAATTGCCACAATCTGTGAGTCAACCACGCAGTTTATCGCTAACAAGGTTTCATATAAAGATCCCTGGAAGCGTAATAAAATGGAAGAGATTGCCCTGCTTTTAAAAGGCGCGATTGCCGCCGAAGAAAAGGTGGGTTTAAAGATGAATCTGCGTAATAAAGATTTAAAAAAAGTAATCGCGCTTTTACCTTCACTTAAAAATCCCACCGTATCAAACTTGTATCAAAAGGGTTGGTGCGCAGTGGAAACAATTATTGATGTGCGCATAGTGCGTCAAATCATCCCGGCGCTTAAAAAAGCCGGCGCTGAAGGAATTATTGAATACCCGTTAAATAAACTTATTCATTAAGAAATGCTATTGAAAGGAGTATTTTAATATGCCTTGTGGCAGAAAACGGAAATTAATAAAGATCCGTACGCATAAAAGAAAAAAGCTACGTCGTCGTCTGCGTCACCTTAAGAAAAGAGACTGGGGATAAGCTTAAAAGGTTAAGGTGAATTACCAGCGATCCGTACTAGTCAGAATACTGCTTATTGCCATATTTCTTATGGCAATAAGCGGCAAAGATTGTTCTGCTTGGGGTAGGCAAAAACAAGAGTCCCTGGCTTTAAAGCATTATATTCTGGGTGTAATGAATGAGCGGCTTGATGAAACAGAAGAAGCCGTTATTTTATACCGCAAGGCGCTAGTCAAAGATCCAAATAACCCTTCAATACGGTTAAATCTTGCTCTTTCCTATTTAAAACAGGAT
>CAKKSP010000047.1 GCA_919902045.1 Omnitrophica bacterium GWA2_41_15
TCTCTCTTAATTTTTCCGCATAAGATATTTAAATACACTTAAAGCTGCTTTTGCCCCTTCACCAGCAGCAATAACAATCTGCTTTTCCGGCACATCCGTTACATCACCGGCAGCAAAAATTCCCTCGATCGAGGTTTCATTGTAATTATTGATAATGATTTCACCCCGCTTATTTTTTTTAACTTCCGGAACTAAATCAGCATTAGGAGTAAGCCCGATCTCAACAAATACTCCTGATAAATCAATGATCTTCTCTTCTGAACCAAGAGAGATTTTAATTCCGCCTAACATTTTACAGCGCGGATCTGATTTATCCTTGCATGTTAAAGAAGGTAAAATTTCAAGTACGCGCGCCTTATTAAAAATCGTAATACTGGTGCCTGCTAATACTTTCTGGCGCATTATAAGGTCTCCTCCTAACTCTTCGGTATTATTTACAATATAGACATGGTGGCAAATCCGCTCAAGCGATAATGCGGCATCTAAAGCTGAATTTCCGCCGCCAATAACTGCCACATCTTTACCTGCAAAAAGCGGGCCGTCGCAAGTAGCGCAATACGTAAGCCCTCTGTTTTTAAACTCATTTTCACCCGGCACACCTAACTTGCGGCTGAATTTTCCTGAAGCGACAATCACTGCTTTGGCAGTAAAACGGCCTGATTTAACCTCTACTTGTATTAATGCATCTTCCTTAAATACCCGGGTTACTTCCTGGCTTTCTTTAAGTTCCAACCCATATTGCTTTAAATGCTCCTCAAATTTTGCCGCTAAATCAGGCCCGGTGATAAATTGATACCCGGTATAATTTTCAATATCACCGCTCCAGGCAGCTTGTCCGCCAATATCCTTTGTAATAACAAGGGTATTAATTTTTTTGCGGGCAGCATATACTGCAGCAGTTATTCCGGCAGGGCCTGCGCCTATAATAATAAGATCATACATTTCTTAAATACCTAAGGATTTTTTTATCTGCTCTTTATCAAAACCTACGATTATCTCTCCTTCAATATCAATTACCGGAACCCCCATCTGCCCGGATTTTTTGATCATCTCATCAGCTTTATCTTCATTGCTACCCACATCATAATCTGTAAACGGAATATTGTTTTCTTTTAAAAATTGCTTTACCCGTACGCAAAAAGGGCAAGACGGTGTGCTGTAAATTAACACTGATTTTGACATAATAGATACCCCCTTAAATTTTCATCTCCCCCGGCGTAAGGTCAACCACTTCTTCAACTCCCATGATAATCATATACTTGGGATTCGGCAAAAGCGCTTCGGGATGGCGCTCATGGCCTTTTTCTCCGTGCAGATTCCGTAAAATCCGATGTGTTAAGCGGCTGGCGATCTTATTTTCCCAGGCTTTAAGCGTATCCATGCCTATTTTTTCATCGATCACGGATAATGTTTTACCTTTCAGGCAATATCCTTTAAAATGATGTTCATCTACAGAAGTAATACTCATATTCGGGTTATTCTTAAGATTCCCTAGGGTTTGACCGCGGTAAAGATCAAGCAGATAAACTTTATCTTCTTTAATATCGATAATTCCTTTTAAAGAACTATGCGGCATACCAAATTTATCTATGGTGCAAACAACCACAAACCCCTGGCTGTGTAAAAAACGCTCTACCTCTTGACTTATTTTTTTCCCCATAATATTACAACAAATTCCGGCTAAATTCCTGGCCGAATAAAAACGCGCGTTTGAGCTCTTCAGGGCTAGGCATATACTGTATTGACAGCCCGGGTTGTGCGATTTTTATCCCGTTTTCTTCTAATATTTTCTCGATCTCTTTTACTGCTCCGCCTGCCCAGCCAAAAGAACCAAATACGGAAGCTAACCGGTTTTTAGGCTTAAGCCCTTTTAGAAAGTCAATAAACCCGGCAGCATTGGTAAGCATTCCGTTATTATGCGTCGAAGAGCCGATTAAATAACCCTTAGCCGAAAGCATCTCCTTAATCACTTCCGTGCGATCAGTTACAGCCAGATCAAAAATCTTAAACTCCATACCGGAAGAAGAAATTCCTTCGGAAATTGCGCGGGCAATTTTTTCTGTTGCCCCCCACATCGTCTCATAAGCTATCACAACTTTATTTTCCGTATCATTTTTTCCCCATTTGGTATAAGCGCCAATAATTTTCCCCGGATCTTTACGCCAGATTATACCGTGGCTAGGGGCAATCATCCGAATGGGAATATTGAGTTTAACTACTTCTTCAATTTTTTTGACGACTAAACCGCTAAAAGACCATAGGATATTGGCGTAATATTTAGCTGCCTCATCCATCAGATCTGCCTCGGGAACTTCATCATCAAATCGCCTTGAAGAAGCATAATGCTGGCCAAAAGCATCATTAGGCATTAAGATCTGGTCATCCCCTAAATAAGTAAACATGCTATCCGGCCAATGCAGCATCGGAGCTTCTAAAAATGTCAGGCTACGGCTTCCGATTTTCAATTTTTCCAAAGATTTCACTACCTGGAAATCCCAGTTTCCATAATAATGCTTTTGCAGACCTTCCTTACATTTCTGGGTGCCGAAAATTCTTATCTTAGGGCAGAGTTTGACTAAATCTGCAATCGCCCCTGAATGATCAGTTTCCACATGATTTGCAATAAGGTAATCTATCTTTTCTACGGGGACAATTTCTCTGATACGCTCAAACATTTCATGAGCAAAAGGCCCATGCACAGTATCAACTAATGTTATTTTTTCATCAACGATCAGATAGGCATTGTAGGTTGTGCCGCGCTTTGTAGTATAGGTATGGCCATGGAAATTGCGCACGTTCCAATCTACTGCGCCTACCCAATAAATATTTTTTGCAATCTCGCATTTCATAGCTCAAGCCTCAGGCTATTCTGCCACAACCCATGGATATTACAATAAGCTGAAGCCATGATCATACCGGGCTTATCTGTTTTGAATGTTAAATTTACCTGCGGCTGAGTAAATATCCCGCTTGTGTTTGGGCCCTGCGCAGATTCTCCGTGAGTATTGAACTCAAAACGTGCCAATTGATAAGGGAATTTTTCTCCGTCTGCTAAAAAAAATACCTCGATAAAGCGGATATGGTGTTCTGTAGTATTTGGATGCGGAATTTCTTTTCCTACGCTTAAGGATATTTTTACAGGAAAAACTTTTTCCGCCTTTTCTAACAATTCAATTACAGGAACGTGTTTTTCTTTTTTCCAGTCCGCAGACTGGTATAGATCTTTAAGTTCTGGCATAGCGCACCCCCTTATGCTTTTACAAACATATCTTTTCCCACCCCGCACTCAGGGCAAACCCAGGTATCAGGCAAATCCACAAATTTTGTTCCGGGAGGAATATTTTGCGTAGGATCCCCTTTTTCCGGATCATAAATGTAACCGCAAACCTCACAACGATATTTTACCATAGCTCACCTCGCTTTAATAACCTATGAAACTTTTTTTTTGATATGCTCTCCTAAAACCCCCGCCTCTAAACAAATCCCCTGCATTGCTTCTACCATCTTCGGCGGTCCAAAGATATAGATCGCGCGTTCCTTAAAATTACTAATACGCTCTAAAAATAATTCTTTATTGATCGCGCCGGAAATTAAAGATGCATCTTTTTGCAGAGATTCAGTAACAGTATAACCAATCTTAATACGCGGGTTTATATTTCTTAGCTCATCAAGTTCTTGCTTAAAAGCAATATCTTCTTCATTGCGGCTTGAATACAAAAGCTCCATATCAATCGCAAGTTTTTTTTCCGTAGCATATTCCATTATAGAAATTACCGGCGTAATCCCTATGCCACCGACTAAAAACCCTACTTGCTTATCATTTTCATGAAGCACGCAATTTCCTAATGGGCCATCTAAAATTAGCTCATCTCTGGGCTTAAGCGCTTTTAATTTTTCAGAAAATAAACTTTGGCTTAGGCGCTTAGTTACCTCTAAATAACCTTTGTTAGGAGAAGCTGAAAGCGAAAGGTATTTATTCAAATCTTTATTTCCGGGATTAGCCGGATCAAAAAGCACCTTTACAAACTGCCCGGGAATAAACTTAAAGCTCTCCTTTGTCCAAAAACGAAAACTTTCAATCGTTGGCGTACGCTTAATACGCTCAATCAAAGATACTTTTACTTGCCCCATTATTTTCCTTTTAAAATCCTTTCTAAATCATCTTTCGGGTTACCGATAAGCCGAAGGTCGAATTTGTCCTGTAAGATCTTAAAAACATTAGCATTAATAAATGCCGGCGGCCGCGGCCCAATATACATCCCTTTGATATTAAGATACAGCAAAGTAAGTAGTATGGCAACCGCTTTTTGCTCAAACCAGGAGAGCACCATCGTCAATGGAAGGCTGTTTATATCCTTAGCAAATACCTCTGATAAAGCCTTTGCTACGAGAATTGCTGAATAAGCATTATTACACTGGCCCACATCTAACAACCGGGGGATTCCCTCAATTTCTCCAAAGTCAAGCTTGTTAAAACGATATTTCCCGCAAGCCAGGGTCAAAATTATACAATCCTTAGGCACGGCTTGAGAAAATTCAGTATAGTAATTACGGCCTGGCGCTGCTCCATCGCATCCGCCTATAAGGAAAAAATGGCGAATTTTACCTTGCTTTACCAAATCAACAATCTTACCAGCTAAACCAAGGATCACCGTATGATGGAATCCGGTCATAATCGGCTTACCTTCTTTTTGTTGCAAACCAGCAAGGGTTTTTGCCTTCTTTATTAAAGGAGAGAAATCTCTACCCTGAATATGCGTTGCTCCGGCAACTCCGGTAATTCCTACGGTAAATAACCTGTCTAAATAGGTATTTGCCGGCGGAGTAAGCACGCAATTACTGGTAGCAAGAATTGCTCCGGGAAATTCCCCGAATTCTTTCTTTTGTTCCTGCCAAGCGCCGCCATAGTTACCAACTAAATGCTTAAATTTTTTTAATTCCGGATAGGCATGAGTAGGAAGCATTTCGCCGTGAGTATAAATATTGATCCCTGCTCCTTCGGTTTGTTTTAATAACTCATATAGATCTAAGAGATCGTGACCAGTAACAATAATCCCTGGCCCAGCTTTAGTTCCCGTATTAACACTAGTAGGCTCTGGTGTGCCGAAACGCTTAACATGCGCTTCATCTAAGATCTCCATCGCCTTCAGATTCACTGCTCCGCAACGTAACACTAATTCTAAATATTGATTAGGATCAAAACTGACATTAGTAAGCGTCTTAAACAATGCCTCGTGCATAAAAGCATCAACCGTGTCTGACTTAGCGCCTAATTCACGCGCATGAAATGCATATGCTGCAATTCCTTTTAAGCCAAAAAGCAAAATATCCTGCAGGCTCTGAATATCTTCATTCTTCCCGCAAACTCCGATTTTTGTACAACCGCTTCCACCTGCTGTTTGTTCACATTGATAACAGAACATAATTTTTCCTCTCTTTCTTATCGGAAAATTATCCCGAAGCCTGTGCAGAAAGCACGCACCAGCCATTTCCAATAAGGCTGGGTGCTGCTCAGTAAATATTGGAGCCGTCTGGACGAAGACCGACGGCGACAAAATTTACGAGCGCTTAGGCAAGGGGTTTTCCTTATTGTTTAGTTCTTTCCATTTCTCTTCACCAATACATTGCCTGGCAGCTTTACACCATTCTACACAAGAAGGCAGCCTGCTACGGCAAACCAAACCCTTGCAACGAGGGCAATGCGCCTTGATCTCATCAGAAAACAACTCTACCTTTTCCCCGCAATCCGAACAAGTTAAAATCTCTACCTTAATATTACGTTTATCTTGGCCAGGGCATTTGTAATCCATTATAACCTCTTACCTTTTATGCTGATAGTTACATCTTCAAATTTTATATTCTTACCAGAGGCAGTAATCGCCTCTTCTACAAGCTTTACTAGGCCAAAACAACAAGGCACTTCCATATGCAGGCAAGTCAAAGAATTAATATGATGAGTTTTAAAGATCTCTGTAAACTTTTCCTGATAGAAATCAGCATCATCGAGCTTAGGACAGCCAATCAGAAGCAGTTTTCCTTTTAGAAAATCTTCATGAAAATTCGTATAACTAAACGCCGTGCAGTCAGCAGCAATCACTAAATCTGCTCCGTCAAAATATTGAGCACCCACCGGCACTAACTTTATCTGCACCGGCCAATTACTCAAACAACTTACTTTTTCTTCTTCCTGCTTTCTTAAATCCTTAACCACCGAACCAGGACATGCACAAGAAGGATGATGATCCGCTACATTTCGCTCTTCAATAGAAATAGCCCCTTGAGGGCAATTGCCTAAGCATGCCCCCAAACCATCACAAACATCTTCTATCACTTTAGCCTTACCATCAATAATTTTAATCGCGCCTTCATGACAACTTGGGACACACAATCCGCAACCATTACACTTATCTTCATCGATCTTAATTATTTTTCTTTTCTTCAAAACTTCCTCCTGTTTCACTAAGTAGAGATTCTATGCTGACACTTTCTATATTTTCTTTTAATTGTTTTTCCCAGGATAAAATATGTCGGCGCAACATGCAGCTTGAAACCCCCGGGCAAATCTTTTTCTTAAACAGGCATTCATTAAGGGAAAATTCACCCTGAAATATACGGATTATATCTTTTAAATAAAGACGGCTGGTGGGGACGAGTAAAGAAAACCCTCCCCCCTGCCCTTTACAGGATGAAACTATCCCATGGTGTTTGAGCACCTGCATAATTTTACGTAAAAATGGGTATGGAATCCCTAGCTCCGAAAAAAGTTTACGTGCGGCGATCATCTTTTTCGGTTCTTTAGCAATAAAACAAAGCGCTCTTAATGCGTAATCAGTGTCACGAGTTATTAATTTCATAAATTTTCGATTTAAGTTATCCACAAGGTAGGGGAGGTTTAAACCTCCCCTACCCTAAAGAGAAAAGCAGTTTACCGTCATACTTAGGACACCATACTGCAGCCCTCTTTACAATGAGCCACAGGCCTTAACATATACCTGATCGTAACGCCCATATTTCCTCCACTTTTTAATGATACCACATTTGTATCATTTGTCAATATAAAAAGAGGCAAGGGGAAATTTACTTTTGGCTTTTATGCCGGGCATTGCCTGCCCGCTGGTAATTTACCCCTTGCCCAGTGACGTAAAACCTACTAACTTCTACCAACTCTTGTTATTTATCTGCATTCTAAATATAACACATCCCTACTACTTTTCAAGGGGTGAAAGAAAAAAATATCAATTATTTTTCCGTCGATAAAAAGAGTTTTTTAATGTTTTGCTTAAACGGCTTTTGGATCAAGCCTTTATCTGTAATAATAGCAGTTATAAGCTCTTGAGGAGTAACATCAAAAGCAGGATTATAAACTTTTACCCCTTTAGCAGTAATAGGTTTTTCAAAAAATAATTCTACCATTTCCTGCCTCTGCCTTTCTTCTATGGGTATTTGGCTGCCTTCTTTTAAAGAAAGGTCAAAAGTTGAAAATGGTGCGGCAATATAAAAAGGAATCCCGTGAAATTTACTTAATACAGCCAGGTTATAAGTACCAATTTTATTGGCAGAATCACCGTTTAAAGTTATCCTGTCTGCTCCGGTAATAACTGCACTGATTTTACCCTGTTGCATTAAGGTAGCTGCCATATTATCGCAAATAAGCGTTACATCCACCCCTCTTCTACTAAGCTCCCAGGCAGTTAACCGCGCTCCCTGAAGCATCGGACGAGTTTCGCAGGCATATACTTTAACCGGCTTTCCTTGATTGTAAGCGCTATAAATCACCCCTAAAGCTGTTCCATAATCTACAGTAGCAAGCCCTCCGGCATTACAAATAGTAAGCACGGTGTCTTTTTTACTAAGTAAAGTTGCCCCATAGTCTCCAATTGCCCGACAAGAAATCTTATCTTCTTTTATAATCTCTTTTGCTTCTCTTAAAATTCCTAATTTGATAACAATTATGTTTTTGTCTTTTAATTTTTTAGCTGTATCTTGGATGCGTTCCAGCGCCCAGAATAGATTTTTTGCAGTAGGCCGGCTGGAAGCTATATAATTAGCTACTTTCTCAATCAAACTAAAAAATTTCTTCTTATCCTCCCCTTTAAAATCTTTTATCCCTAAATATAGGCCTAACGCCGCAGCCGCACCCAAAGCAGGCGCACCCCTTACCTTCATCACCTTAATTGCATGCCAAAGAGTTTTAATATCTCGGACATACAAATATTTCAGCTTCCCGGGAAGAAGTGTTTGATCAATAATCTTTACAGCATTTTTTTCCCAAGAAATTGTTACAGGAATTTTAGATTTTTTCATTTTCACTGCTCCATTTACTTAGGTAGCTTTTCCTTAATGTATTCTAAGAATCTTTCGCAATCTTTTAAAGCTTTCTCGGCTTCAGCCCTAAAAACTAATCTTTCTTCGTATTCAGCCATGCTTTTGATACTAAGCACCCTTGCTATCCTATTCGTATTGGTATTTATCCCCTCATCATCGGCTCTTATTGTCTTAAAAAGCGCTGCTGCTTCGTTATGACTTTCACTAGCGTTGCGTTTACCCAAGAAATATACACACATTGCGTCAGATCCGGCGATTACAGCGTGGATAGCGCTAATAGTAGCGGCATTCCATTCCTGCGCAACAAAGGAATTTTTCGCCGCATGATAACACTCCTCAGCTCTTTTTAGATAATTAGCATACAAAGACTTTTCAACGTCTCTAGTCTTAAATTTCAAAGTCACGGCTTATCCTTTTTATGAAGGCAATATTTCGATACCCTTATCTATCTCGAAAAGAAATTTCTGCCTTGTTTTTTTCTTGGCTTCCTGTTTGGTTAATATATACGGCGATAACCTGTTACCATAAGCCTCAAAGCAGGCATTTAATAATTTATCTACGTAAGGAGTTAATCTTTCTTTATCATTATTATTTTTAACTAAGAAAAAAATGTCAATATCACTATCTGATTTTTCCTCACCTCTGGCAATAGAGCCAAATAAGACTGCTTTTTTAATCAGATTTTTAGGCAAGATAGCTGAAATCATCTCCTTTAGATCATCAAGCGGATCCTTGATACGGGAAACACCATTAATAAATTCAGATAGCACCTTAAAAGCATAGCTTTTGTGGTTAACCTTCCATAAATGAGCTTTACCGACAGTCGTAAAATTGACAAAATTCATTTCTGATAGCTCCTGCATAGTCCGATTAATACTCATATGAGACACCTTCAAAATAGAAGCAATTTCCCTTTCGCTCATCGAGGCTTCATGAGTTAACAAGAATTTTACTATTTTTAGTTTTGTAGCTGAATTTAAAATATCTATTAGGGAAATAGCGAATCTCATAGAGTTCTCCTTGTAACTTTTATGTTACAAGTGTAACATATTAGCAAGCCCTGTCAAGCAAAAAACTACCGAAGCGTCCCCTAGTTTCCGAAGTTTCTTCCTTACGCCTAAAACCTTACGAAGACGGTTTTAAAGGCGTATATAGGAAAGAAACAAGGACTCTGCCGAGGCTCTGACGAGGCAGAGTTATAGCCCCAACATCTTCGCAAAAAAACTCTTACGCAACACAATCGCCTCTTGCGGACAAACTTCCAGACAGCAAAAACAACTGATACAACCTTTATAATTTATTTTTATCCGATCATCTTCTAAGCGGATTATCTTTTGCGGGCAGGCGCGCACACAAGCCTGGCAACGAATACACTTACTCGGCAGGACCTTTGGCCAATATCGAACCAAACCTTTTAAAAAATTTACTAGTTGCGGCGGTAATTTAGAAGTCATTGCGGGTTTAGGTAAAATAAACGGCTTCCCAATACAATCGGATAATGCCTCCCCTACTACCTCAATCTGCTTTAAATCAGATATCCCTAAACCAAGTATGCGCGCGTATTTAGTAGTGGCAACTACTTCAGGCTCTATTCCCATAATCTTTGCCAATACGCTATCAATTGCAACGCCATCGACACCTGCGACTATCAACCCTGTATTTCTTAATTTACCTGCGCTTGATGGGCCGTCTCCTTCCATAGCAACAATCGCATCCACGACCGTAAGCGCCGGCTTTGCTTGTTTATAAATCTGAGCCAATACACGGGCAAAATCTTCCTTATCAAAATAACGCTTATGCAACTCTGTTTTATAAGTACCGCTTACTAAACCATAAAGATTTTTTACTGCACCGGTAAGAATAGTAAAGTTATGGGTTTTAAATTTAGGGATATTTACAAAAGCATCGCATTCATCAAGCCAGGTAGTTAAGGGAAAATCTCCGCGCCAGCGCCGCTTATCAAAATCAACAACTGTTATCTTCTCTTCCCGGGCGATTGCCTTCATGCCGGTTTTTTCATAAACCTGATCCACGTTCTGGATCTGATTTCCCCATACTGACGGTGCATCACCCAAATAAACCTGACAGTCAATTTCTTTGAGCAGTTTTATAACTGCCCGCACTATTTCAGGATGAGTGGTAATTCCGGCTTCCGGATCTTTTGCCATCAAGAGATTAGGTTTTACCAAAACTTTTGTTTTTGGCTTAATAAAAGCGCTTATCCCCCCTAATAAATCAATCGCCTCGCGCACTGCAATTTCTATTTTATTGCGCTGATAATCAGAACATCGTTTAATGGCAATCTTTGACTTACTCATGGCAGATGAAAAAATCTTTTGGCATTGGCAGTGGTAGCCTCTGCAACTTCTTCAAAACTTATATTTTTTAATTTCGCTACATATTCGGCTAATTCGCGCACATAAAACGGTTCATTACGTTTACCACGCCTTCCTTCAGGAGATAGATACGGAGCATCTGTTTCTAACATCAACCTGTCTAAAGGAGTAATCCGCACTAAATCCCGTAACGCTTCAGCTTTTTTATAAGTAATATTACAGGTATAGGAGATAAAAAATCCGGCATTAAGGCAGGTTTCTAAAAAATCTTTGCTTCCACTAAAACAATGTACCACGGCGCTTAGCGGAAGGATTTTCTTTAACATCTGCCAGAGATCTTCTTCTGCCTGACGGCAATGTAAAACTAACGGCTTATTTAACTCTTTAGCTAATGAAAGGGTAAATTCAAAAAGCGTTTTTTGCGCGGTAGGTGTGGAAAAATTCCGGTAATAATCAAGCCCGGTTTCTCCTATTGCAACTACTTTATTAACTTTGGCAAGTTCACGCAATAAATTTCGATCATCTTCTGTGACATTATCTGCTTCATGAGGATGAATTCCGATTGCTGCATAAATTAAATCATAAGCACGCGCAAGATTTAGAGTCTCGCGGCAACCTTTAGCGCTTGAGGCAATATTAATTAAGTAACTAAATCCTGCTTCTTTTGCGCGCTCAATAACTTGATCTCGGTCTTGATCAAATTCAGGAAAATCTAGGTGGCAATGCGTATCAACGAGCATTTTTTTTGGGGGTTGCGCCGGGTATTTCAAGGCGCGGAAAAAGAGGCGAACCTTTTTTTATTATATCTTGCCCGGCCTGTTCTATAATAGCCGAAGCTGTAACCGGCATAAAAGGCAATAGTTCCTTACTGACAGCGCGGACAACTTCTATTAAAAGCCGGATAAACGCAGAAAGTTCTTCTAGCTTACCTTCTTTACTTAAATTCCATGGCTTTGTCTCCTCAACATATTTATTAGCCATAGCAATAAGTTTCCAGGTCTCTTCAAGAGAAGCACCAAAATTAAAATCTTCTGCCGGAGTTAAAAACTTTTCTACATCTTGAGGAAGTGATTTAATTTTATTTTTTATACTTTCACCTGCTTCATCAAACTTACGCACAAAAATATCAATGTTTGGAACAACGGAAGCAAAATACTTCTCGGTCATAGTCAGGCTGCGATAAACCAGATTCCCCAAATCATTAGCCAGATCGCTATTAAATCTCTTGATCAGGGCATCTTCTGAAAAATTACCATCCATACCAAAAGGTACGTCGCGTAAAAGAAAATATCTATAGGCATCAATACCGTATTTTTCTACCATCTCAAGCGGATTAACTACATTGCCGCGGGATTTAGACATCTTATTTTCCCCTAACATCCACCAACCATGGGCAAAAACACAGCTAGGCATAGGAATATCAAGTGCCTTAAGCATGATTGGCCAATATACCGCATGTTGCCTGAGTATATCTTTTCCTATAATATGTAAATCTGCCGGCCACCAGCGCGATTGAAAAACCCCATCTTTATTAAACTCACCTACTGCGCTGATATAATTAAGCAAGGCATCAAACCATACATAAACCACATGTTCCGAACTAAAAGGAAACGCTATTCCCCAATTTAAACGCTCTTTGGGCCTTGAAATACACAAGTCGGTTAAACTATTAAGCTTTAAAAAACTTAATACTTCATTCCGTCGGATTAGTGGCCGGATAAAATCAGGATGCGCTTCAATATAATCAATAAGCCATCCCTGATATTTAGAAAGAGAAAAGAAATAATTACTTTCGGTGATCTTTTCTATCGGCCGTTGGCAATCCGGGCATATAGCCGAACCCGCCTGCGTTTGGGTCCAAAAACTCTCGCATGGCACACAGTACCAACCCTCGTACTGCGCCATAAAGATATCGCCTTTTTCTTTTAGTATCGTAAGGGCTTTTGCTACTGTATTTTTATGCCGAGCCTCAGTAGTGCGGATAAAATCATCATAAGAAATCCCCAACTTCTGCCATAACTCTTTAAATAACGGCACAATTTCGTCAGTAAAATCCTGCGGGCTTAAATTTTTTGCGTCCGCGGCTTTCTTGATTTTTTGGCCATGCTCATCAGTGCCGGTTAAAAACCAGACATTGGTTTTGCCTAATTTAGCGCGCTTAAACCGCGCCAAAGTATCGCAGGCAATATTAGTATATGAATGTCCGATATGCGGAGAAGAATTCACATAATAAAGAGGCGTGGTAATATAAAATTTTTCTTCCATTATTGATTCTATTCCTTTTGCTCTTTAATATCCTTATCTTTATAGCTTATATTCGTCTGCGTTCCGTCCTCAAGCAACACTACAACATTTCTTTTAAACACATTTACGCTTATAACTTTGCCTTTTCCTTTGGGCGTATGCAAATGTTCTCCTTCATGCGGCAGGCCTTTAGAAAGAAATTTGTAGGCTTCGTATTCAAAGTTAAGACAGCACATCAGGCGTCCGCAAAGCCCGGAGATTTTCGGAGGATTAAGCGGCAGGCCCTCTTCTTTTGCCATTTTAATCGTCACCGGCTCAAAATCCTTTAAAAATTTAGCGCAGCAAAGCTCTCTTCCACAAGGGCCAAACCCCCCAAAAAGGCGCGCCTCATCGCGCACGCCAATCTGGCGCAATTCAATACGCGCTTTAAAAATTTTTGCTAGATCCTTTACTAACTCCCTAAAATCCACCCTGCCAGGAGAGGTAAAATAAAAAACAATTTTTCCGCGGTCAAAAGAATATTCTGCTTTTACCAGCTTCATATCCAAATTATGCTCTTTTATCTTTTTGAGGCAGGACGCAAATGCCTCACGCGCCTTTTGGCGGTTATCCTCGATACTTTTCATATCGGAATCATTTGCCTTACGCGTTATTTTTTTAGGCGCTTCTTTTGACTTCGGATCCGCTTCTTCTTCTTTTTGCGAAACTACCTGCCCGTAATCCATGCCACGGTCATGCTCGACAATCACATAATCGTTTTCTTTGACCTCAAAATTAGATAAATTATAATAAAAAACCTGGCCTGAATCACGCAATCTTACTAAAATTAAGTTTTCCATAGACGCGACCTCACTTGAGCCAAAATAAGCTTGGCGTTAATATTATGCTGAAGCTGCCATAATGAATCATGGGCAAGCGTAAGCAGTTGTTGAACTTCCCCTATCTCATAAAGAGAAGCTGTTTTCAATAAATCTCCGCGACGATCAAAATGAATCATCTCATCCTGCTTTAGGCCGCTTTTTACTAGATAAAGATCCCTAAGCCAACTGATAAGAATATGCAAACAAAAACGTAATTCTTCTTTTTCTTGTGCCGGTGCTCCCGCCTGGCTGTCAGGGGTAGTGAAAAAATCAATCAATCTATTTTTTTTAAGCATAAGCTCCGTATCTTTATTCTTTAGCGCAGCGCCCAACCTACCTTCGTAAAAATATGCCAGAAAATGCGCGTAGTCATTTTTAAATCCATGTTCATTTATTAGTATTTCTCTAACCTTCTTGGCAGGTAGGGCAGAAAATCTAATGATTTTGCACCGGGAAAGTATGGTTTTAAAAATAAGCTTACTTTGGGAGCTGACTAAAATCAAAACACTCTTGTTGGGAGGCTCCTCAAGAATCTTAAGAAGGGCATTAGCTGCTTCTGCCGTTAGATTATGCGCATCATTAATTAAACAAACCTTAAAATTCCCTTCGTAAGGCCTGAGATTAAGCTGCCGCTTAATCTCGCGCACAGTTTCAATCTTTATCGCTTCCTGCTCTCCTTCATTTATAATCTGTATATCAGGATGAAACCCTTTTGAAATCTTAAGGCAAGATGCGCAAATTTGACAAGGATCAAGGCCACCTTTTAAACAATTAAGTGTTTGGGTAAATTTTAGCGCGGTAAAAAATTTTCCTACTCCCTCCGGCCCAGTGAAAAAATATGCGCCGGCAATCCTTTTACTTTCAATAATTCCCTTTATAACTTCAATCGGCCTATCCTGGCCGCATATCTCGGAAAATGGCATCTAAGAAACTCCTCAACAGCTTCTATTACCTGTTTTTTAGTCGATTCTTTATCTTTCACCGGAATCAGTTTAATGCGTTTTTGATTCTGGCGCGCGAGATCTAAATACCCGATGCGCACCCGCTCATGATAACTAAGCGCCCTTGACTCAATACGATCTTTGACTTTTCCTACTCTGCTTAAACCTTTACTACATGATAGATCCATTATCAAAGTAAAATCTGGTTTTATTCCCGCGCAGGCAAATTCCCCGATACTCTCTATACTTTTAAAATTTATCCCTAATCCATACCCCTGATAGGCAAGAGTAGAATCTAGAAATCGGTCAGAAATAACTATTACTCCTCTTAGAAGCGCGGGTATTATCTTTTCCTTAACTATCTGGGCGCGGGCAGCCATATAAAGTAACGTCTCTGTAGTTTCTGCCATAGAAGAATTTACCTTATCTAAAAGTATCCGACGGATTTTTTCTCCGATAGCTGTGGCACCTGGCTCGCGCAAATATAGGACATTATAACCTTTACTCTTAAGATAAGCGGCTAACGCCCTTGATTGCGTACTCTTACCACTGCCCTCTGAACCCTCAAAAGTAATAAATATACCTTTTTTCATTTTAAATCTTCCGGCGCCAGGTTGTTTTACCGTCTTTTGTATCTTCTAAAATAACACCCATTGCTTCCAGATCTTTCCTGATCTTATCCGCTTCTTGAAACATCTTTTTCTTCTTATAATCGACTCTGGAATTGATCAAAACTTCTACTTCTTTCTCAGAAATTCCACCTACGGAAGCTTCTAAAGAAAATTGCAAAATAAAAATATTTAAAAATTCGCTTAATAATTTTCTTGCTTCAAATAAAAACTCGCGATGCTCAAGCTTGCCTTTTTCTAAGGCGATATTTGAACGAGTAACCAGATCAAAAACTACCGAAAGCGCCTTTGGGGTATTAAAATCATCATCCATATAAGAGATAAACTTCTCTTTAATTTCTTCGGCACTTTTAGTTAAAGGATGGTCTTCTGACTCCTGACGATAGTTAATTAAAAAATCATCAAGTTTACTAATAAGCATTGCCACCCTCTCATAAGCGCGCTTTGCCTCCTGGATTTTTTCGTCGGTAAAATCTACCGGGCTTGTATAATGTGCGCCCAGGAAAAAAAGTTTTAAAAAATCAAACCCCTTATGTTTATTAAAGAACTCTTGAATCGTAATAAAGTTGCCTAATGATTTTGACATCTTTTGGCCATTAATAGTCAGCAGGCCATGGTGAACCCAATAACGGGCAAACGGCATACCGGTAAGTGCCTCTGCCTGGGCAATTTCATTCTCATGGTGGGGAAAGATCAGGTCCCTTCCTCCTGCATGAATATCAAGAGTAAAAGTATTAAGGAACCTCTGGCTCATCACTGAACACTCAATATGCCATCCCGGACGTCCTTTCCCCCAGGGGCTATCCCAAGAAGGCTCACCATCTTTGGCTGTCTTCCAAAGCGCAAAATCAAGCGGGTCTAATTTATCCTCATCAGAATCTTTACGCACGCCGCTAAGCATCTCATCTATACTTTGCCCGGAAAGCTTGCCGTAATTTTTAAAATTACGCACATTAAAATATACGCCGCTTTTAACCGAATATGCAGAACCCTTATCTATAAGCTTTTTAATATACTCTATCATCTGCGGAATATTTACCGTTGCGCGCGGCTCAATCCCTTTTTCATCAGTAAGCCCCTTACGCACTCCAAGAAGCTCAATGTCATGATAATAACTTTCAATATATTTATTTACCAGCTCCTGCCAATCAGTATTAAGCTCTTGTGCGCGATTAATAATTTTGTCATCTACATCAGTGATATTCCTTACAAAATTAACCCGGTATCCGCGGTATTCAAGATACCTGCGCATTACCTCAAAAATATACAGGCTGCGGCCATGGCCGACATGGCAATTATCATATACCGTTACTCCGCAGGTATACATATTTACCACTCCCGGATTAAGCGGGATAAATTCTTCTTTTTTGCGAGTTAGAGAATTATAGATATATATGGACATGTGGCGTGGTTATTTCTTTTCTAGCTTCTTTATTCTTTCTTCCAGCTCCTGCATCGCCTGCATAATCGGATCAAGGATATGCATATGATCAAGGCTAACTTCCATTTTTTTACCTTCCTGTTTAGTAATACGCCCGGGAACTCCCACAACAGTAGAATTCGGCGGCACATCCTTGATTACTACCGCATTTGAGCCAATATAAGAGTTGTCTCCAATAGTAATATTTCCTAATATCTTTGCTCCGCCGCCGATTACAACGTTATTACCAATTGTCGGATGACGCTTTCCTTTCTCTAAGCCAGTGCCTCCTAAAGTCACTTCTTGATACAATAAAACATCATTTCCGATAATCGCAGTCTCACCTACCACCACTCCCATGCCATGGTCAATGAACAGGTGTCTTCCGATAGTTGCACCGGGATGAATTTCAATCCCGGTAATAAGGCGCGAAAACTGGCTGATCAGGCGCGCAAGAAAATAAAACCTCATGCGGTAAAAGAAATGCGCACCGCGGTAATGCGCCAAAGCATGTATCCCCTGATAAAGAAGTGCAACCTCCCAGAAGCTTTTGGCAGCAGGATCCCGCTTACAGGCAGCTTTTATATCATCGCGAAATATTAATGCATAAATAAGGAATTTGGCGATTATAAAAAATAAAATAAAAATTAAGATTTTTATCAATGATAAATACATACCTATCCTCCTGTATCTAAACTCACCGTCGCATAGCATGCGGCTGCTTCATTATTTCCTATCGGGCCCAATCCTTCTTGAGTTTTTGCCTTAACACTTACAAAAGAAACATCAATACCTAAAAGTGTTGCAACATTATTACGTATCTTATCTTTAAAAGGCACTAATTTAGGTTCTTGCATAATGATTACTGTATCCACGTTATGCACCCGAAAACCTTTATTTCTAACAACAACAAGCACTTCCTTAAGAAGCTGGGCACTTGAGATATTACTATAACGTATATCAGTATCGGGAAAATGTGTCCCGATATCGCCTAATGCTGCTGCCCCCAAAATCGCATCGCAAAGGGCATGTAAAAGAATGTCCCCGTCAGAATGCGCTAAAAATCCTTTAATATATGGTATTTCTATCCCTCCCAGAAAAAGTTTACGCCCCTCAATCATCCGGTGGATATCGTAACCTATACCAACTCTCATCCTAATCCTCTCCGCCAAAATTCTTGGCGGACCCGCCACTCATTGTGGCGGGAACCTTAGACTTTTTTTAATTTCCGCGCAATCGCTTCTGCTATTAACAAATCTTCAGGCGTTGTTATTTTTATATTAAATACCGAACTACTGACTATTGCCACAGGAACTTTAATTTTCTCAATAAGTGAAGCATCATCCGTAACATCGTCTTTGCCGAATCTATCGTATGCTTTACGGATTAAGGAAGTTTTAAATCCCTGGGGAGTATGCGCCTCCCATAAATTTTCTCTTGCTACGGTTTTTTCTATGCATAAATTTTTTACTGCCATCTTGGCTTTTTTAATCGTTACTTTTACCGAAACAGCAGGAATTGCCGCTCCAAACTTTAACGCATAATTTATTACGGAACTTATTAACCCTCTATTTATAAAAGGCCTGGCGGCATCATGGATTAATACCAATTCACTTTCTGCCCCTAACGCCTTTAAACCATTTACAACTGAATCCTGCCTTCTCTTGCCGCCTTTTACTATCGCTTTGACTTTATTGATTTTCCGGCTGCTAACTAAAGATAAGATCTTCTTTTCGTTATCAGAATTTACAACAATAATGATCTCTTTAATTAACGGATGCCGGTTAAATTCCTCAAGCGCATAAAGCATGGCAGGTTTATTTAAAATTTTTACAAGAGGCTTAGGAACTCTGCTTTTTAAACGAGCTCCTTTTCCGGCTGCTAATACTAAAACGCTTACAAACATGTTAACGTTCAATTTTACCAAAAATCATCCTGCCGGCTTGAGTCTGTAAAACAGATGTAACCGACAACCGCACATCCTGCCCAATAAGGCGTCGTCCCTCCTCAACTACTATCATTGTCCCATCTTCAAGATATCCGATTGCTTGATTGTATTCCTTCCCTTCCTTAATCAACTTCACCTGTAATTGTTCACCCGGAAAAACTACCGGCTTTAAAGCATTAGCCAGCTCATTAATATTTAATACAACAACACCTTGCAGGGTTGCTATACGATTAAGATTATAATCTACAGTAAGAATCTTACCTTCTAAGAGCTTTGCAAGTTTGATCAGTTTCATATCAACTTCCGGAAGCTCGGGAAAATCTTCTTCATGCACTAATATATCCGTCCCTACCTCTTTTTGTATGCTATGAAGGATCTCAAGCCCTCTACGGCCGCGCTGGCGCTTTATAGGATCAGTAGAATCAGCGATCTGCTGTAATTCCTTTAAGACAAAACGCGGAATAACAATTTTGCCTTCTAAGAACTTTGTTTTAAAAATATCTACCACCCGGCCATCGACTATAATACTGGTATCAACAAGGATTACGCTAGAAGATTGGTCCTGACGGCGTAGTCGTACATAAGGAATAATAACGTTAAACTCGTCTTTACCGCGCACTCCAAGGACCATTCCCAAATAACAGAAAACAAGCGTAATAATAAATCTTACAAGTGAGAGGTTTTCGATTGAAAGCGGAGTAATAGCTAAAGCATCGGTGATAAACTTAGCCATGATTAAACCAAGCATCAACCCGAACACCGCGCTTGATAGCCCTTTAGTTGAGACTTTGCGCATCCCGATTTCTGCAAAAACCACTGCCCCTACTAATACAGAGCCTAAAAATGACCCAAGGTAAGGATTATTAAAATCAAGGCCGATTTGATATCCGGCTGCTATGCCGGCAATAAAAAATAAAAGACGGACTAAAAATAGATTCATGGATTGCCCCTTTCTTAATTTATCCCTAACAAATCCAAAGCTTCTTTGAGTGTTGCCACTGGCTCAAGCTTTATAGTATTTGCCTTCGGCAGATCAAGGCCTTTTAAATTATTTTTTGGCAAAATGCACCTTTTAAAACCCAGTTTCTGCGCCTCATTAATACGTAATATTGACTGAGATACACTACGAATCTCGCCTGCTAAACCCACTTCACCCAAAAGCACAACGTCTATATCTACGGGCTTACCTCTAAATGCCGAAGCCACTGCCGCTGCTACTCCTAAATCCGCTGCCGGATCCTCGACCTTAATGCCGCCTGCGACATTAACAAAAATATCTTCTGTCTCAAGGGACAACCCGATTCTTTTCTCAAGTACTGCCACTAAGAGTGAGAGCCGGTTATAATCAAATCCTTCAGCGCGCCTAAGCGGATAACCAAAACCGGTTTTACTAACTAAGGCTTGCACCTCAACTAAAATCGGACGAGTCCCCTCAAGTACAGATATCACTACTGAACCCGAAACATCAGTGGGCCTCTGGGCCAGGAAGATTTGCGAAGGATTTTCAACTTCACATAATCCTTTTGTGCCCATTTCAAAAACTCCGATTTCATTAGTAGAACCAAAACGGTTTTTTACCGCGCGTAATATCCTATATGATGAAAACCTCTCACCCTCAAAATATAAGACCGTATCTACAATATGTTCCAGCACCCTTGGCCCGGCGAGAGTTCCTTCTTTAGTAACATGGCCGATAATAAAAATTGAAATGTTTGTCCCTTTGGCAAATCTTGCAAGAGTAGCCGCGCACTCGCGTACCTGGCTTACGCTTCCTGCAGCAGAAGTAAGCCTGGAGTCAGAAATAACCTGGATAGAATCAACAATCACAAGATCAGGTTTTAACTTTCGGATAAACTCTAAGATTACCCCTAAGTCTGCCTGATTTACAATATAAAGGCGTTCACCTTGACCGATACCCAACCTTTGCGCGCGTAGTTTTGTCTGGGTGACTGATTCCTCAGCACTCACATATAAAACCTTAGCTCCGGCACGCATCAGCTGATGCGAAAACTGTAAAGATATTGTAGACTTCCCTATCCCCGGGTCACCTCCGATAAGCACCACAGAACCCGGGACTAATCCTCCACCCAATACCCGGTCTAATTCTGCTATGCCGGATTTAAGACGGTCTTCTTCCTTGATGTGTACGTCTTTAATTAAAACCGGTTCTTCTTGCGGTAAATCAAGGTTGGTTCTTCCTTTTGATATTACTTGAGGAGAGGCATAATCTTCTTCTACAAAAGAATTCCAACTCTCACAATCAGGGCATTTGCCCAACCATTTAGGAGATTGAAAACCACAACTCTGACAGCTAAAAACAGTCTTTGTTTTCATGTGAAAAAACGCGGCTAATTCGCGGAAGGCTCAGGCTTTTTTTCCTTGGTCTTAATAAAAAGTTTCCATGGATTACGCCGGATATCTAAGGAAAATTCTTCAATGTTCTTTACAATATTCTCAAAATTTGCGTATAACTCTTCATCGTAAAGCAGCCTTCCAACCGTTCCTTCCTTATTCTTCATCTTTGTAATACTCTCATCAACATTATCTATTAGTTTTTTTGCCATATTAGTAATCTCTTGCATGCCCATAGGATCGTTACCTCTTATGGCATCCCCTTCTGCCAGGCAGCGTGAGTAATCTTTACCCGGGATAATCTCAATATATTTTTCACCCAATAATCCCAAAGTATTTACCCAAACCTCTGAATCTAAAGGAATATTTACTTCTTTCTTAACTATACCTTCTATCTTTACCTGCATCGGATTATCTACCGAACTAAAATCAAGTCTTATCTTCCTTATTTCACCGATATCTACCCCGGAAAAACGTATAGGAGCCCCAACCTTAACACCGTTTACAAAGTGAAATATAAAATTCACTTTCTTTCCGGAGGACAGGGTCTTGTAATCGCCAATCAAAAGCAAAAATGTCACCAGAATCACCAAGGCAACAAAAACAAAAAATCCTACTTTAATTTCAAGCTTGGTTTTTCCGAATACCATATTAACCTCCTAAATTTGCCTTATTTTACTTATCTGCAAATTACCCCGCAGCGTGCTTGTAAATTTTAGAGCCGTCCGCCGAAGGCGAGACTGGCGAAAAAATTTATAAGCGCTTACGCAAGGGGCAAACTACTTATCCGTTATCGGCCCGGTTGCAAGCCCATTAATAAACTGGTGCACCACCGCATGCGCGCTGTTCTGGATCTGCCGCGCAGTACCCTCTGCAATAATTTTACCCTGATAAAGCATAGCTATTTTATCTGCAACCTTATAAGCACTTCTCATATCATGAGTAACTACAATCGAAGTAACATTAAGCCGGTCACGCATCTCTATAATCAAATCATTAATACTGTCAGCGGTAATTGGATCAACGCCTGTTGTTGGTTCATCATATAAAAGTATTGCCGGTTTCATACAAATCGCCCGCGCCAATGCAACGCGTTTACGCATCCCGCCGCTTAAAGCAGCAGGCATAACATTCTCAATTCCTTTTAATCCCACTAATTCTAACGCCTCAACTACACGCTTGTTAATATCTCTCCGGCGGATTCGCGTATGTTCGGTAAGAGCAAACCCCACATTCTCGCTTACTGTCAGAGAATCAAAGAGCGCTCCTCCCTGAAAAACCATTCCGATTTTCATACGCAAAATATCAAGTTTCTTGTCGCTTAACTTTGACAAGTTAAGGCCATTTACCATAACAACCCCTGCGTCTGGCTTTAATATCCCGACTATTTGTTTAAGTAAAACACTTTTACCGCATCCGGAACGGCCGATAATCACACAAGTTTGGCCTTTTTCTACCTCAAGGTCAACACCGTTTAAAACCTGATTATCATCGAAAGCTTTGCGAACTCCTCTAATTTCTATCATTTGTATTATGGAAAAATAAAGTAGAATAACGCGGTTAAAAAACAATCCGCAGCGATAATCAGGATAAAAGAGTTCACCACTGCCTTAGTTGTTGCCCGTCCTACTCCTTCTGCTCCGCCTTCGACATTAAAACCTTCATAGCAACTGACAAAAGCAATAATCAAACCAAAAAATACGGTCTTAACTAATCCTGTAACTATATCTTTATATAACAGCGAGTCAAAAGTAATATTCATATACATTCCGGAAGAAATGCCAAGCTTTTGCACACAAATCAACCATCCTCCGAATATCCCTATAATATCTGCATAAAGCGTAAGACAGGGCAACATCAGGCCCAATGCAAGAAAGCGCGGCACTACCAGATACTTAACAGGATTAGCAGCCAAAGTTTTAAGGGCATCAACCTGCTCTGTAACCTGCATAGAACCAATTTCAGCGGCAATTGCCGCACCCACTCTTCCTGCAACTACAAGAGAAGTAATAACCGGCCCTAATTCCCGTACCAGCGATATCGCCACAATGCTTGCGATATACATTTCTGAACCTAAACGCTGCATAAGATAAGCAATCTGTAACGCAAAAATCATCCCGATAAAAAAAGAAACCAGAGACACAATAGCAAAACTCTCAACTCCCGCGCGTATTGATTGCCGAAGCATTCTTTCTTTCTTAAAAGGAGGCACCCACATCCAGTAAAATGCCTGGACAGTCAGATTACTTAATCCTCCTATAAAAGTAAAGAAAATAACTGCCTTTTCGCCTAAAAAAGTGAAAATTTTATAAAACATCAAAAATGAGCTCCTCATTCTTGCGCGTCACTTTTACTTTTGCGTTATCCTGAATCCGCTTTGAAATAATATCCTGCGCCAGGGAATCTTCCAGATATCGTTGGATAGTCCTTTTTAGCGGTCGCGCTCCGAATACCGGATCAAAACCTTTTTCAATTAAAAAATCTTTTGCCTCCTGAGTAATTTCTAAAGTAATATTATGATCTTTAAGCCTTTCTATGACGTAACCGATTTCATTATTGATAATTTGTTCAAGATTGGCTTTGCTTAAAGGCCGGAATACTATAGTGTCATCAATACGGTTTAAAAATTCCGGTTTAAAAGCTTTTTTGACCTCTTCAAGCAACTTATCTTTCATATCAACATAGGTAAGCTCTTCATTCTGCGCCTTAAAACCCAAAGAACTAGTTTTCCTAATAGTTTCTGCACCGACGTTTGAAGTCATAATCATTACGCAGTTACGAAAATCAACCTTGCGGCCAAAGCTATCGGTAAGCCGGCCATCCTCAAAAACCTGGAGTAGCAGATTAAAAACATCCGGATGCGCCTTTTCAATTTCATCTAAAAGAATTACTGAATAAGGCCGACGCCTTACTTTTTCGGTAAGTTGCCCGCCTTCTTCATAACCTACATAACCCGGAGGAGCGCCGATCAAGCGGGAAACATTAAACTTTTCCATATACTCAGACATATCAAGCTGTAAAAGCGCGTTCTCATCCCCAAACATAAATTCTGCCAACACTTTTGCAAGCAAAGTTTTTCCAACACCAGTTGGTCCCAAAAATATAAATGAGCCGATAGGCCGACGCGGATCCTTGATTCCAGCACGTGATCTTCTTATGGCATGGGCAATAACAGAAATTGCCTCTTCTTGTCCTATAACTCTTTTTCTTAATTCCTCTTCTATTTTAAGAAGTTTTGCTCCTTCTTTTTCTTCTAAGCGGAAAATCGGGATCCCTGTCCATTGTGAAACAATTTTAGCAATATCCTCTTCATTAATTTCAGGGCGGATCTTTTCCTTGGTTTGAGCCCATTTACTTTTAAGTTCATCCATCTCCTGGCGTGCCTGACGCTCCTGATCGCGTAAAGTAGCTGCTTTTTCAAAATCCTGGCTCTTTATAAAGGCTTCTTTTTCTTTACGGATATTTTCAACTTTTTCTTCTGCTTTTTTAATTTCCGGGGGAACAATTAAAACATTTAAGCGAGCATGTGATCCGGATTCATCAATCAAATCAATTGCCTTATCGGGAAGAAAACGGCCTGAAATATAACGATCAGAAAACTTTGCTGCGGCCTCAAGCGCAATATCCTTAAAAATCACGCGATGGTGCGCTTCGTATCTATCGCGCAAACCTTTTAAAATTTCAACCGTCTGTTCAACCGAAGGAGGCTCAACCATAATCGTCTGGAATCGGCGTTCAAGCGCAGCATCTTTTTCTATGTATTTGCGGTATTCATTAATAGTAGTGGCACCAATACACTGTATTTCTCCGCGGGAAAGTGCGGGCTTTAAAATATTAGAAGCATCAATTGCGCCTTCTGCTGCGCCTGCGCCTACTAAAGTATGCAGTTCATCAACAAAAATAATCACATCCTGCGAACGTTTAATCTCCTCCATTACTGCCTTGATACGCTCTTCAAACTGTCCGCGATATTTAGTTCCAGCTACCATAAGTGCAAGATCAAGCACGATAATACGCTTATTAATCAAAACTTCCGGGACATTGCCGACGATAATAGCCTGGGCAAGCCCCTCGACAATAGCGGTTTTTCCCACTCCTGCCTCACCCAATAAAACCGGATTATTTTTTGTCCTGCGGCTTAATACCTGGATTACCCGTTCTGTCTCCATCTGCCGCCCAATAACCGGATCAAGTTTATTGTCTTTTGCTAAAGCAGTCAGGTCACGGCCAAAAGCATCTAAAGCAGGGGTTTTATTTTTTGCCTGCGATCCGGTTGCCTGACTAAACCCGGGAAGCCCTGAACCAAGAAGGCCCATGACTTCATTACGCACTACGCTTAAATCAAGCCCGGAATTTAAAAGTACCTGCGATGCTATACCTTCACCTTCACGAATAAGCCCAAGTAAAATATGCTCGGTGCCGATATAATTATGGCCCAATGATCGGGCTTCTTCCGCAGCAAGTTCAAGGGCTTTTTTGGCGCGCGGAGTAAAAGGGATATCTCCCATTATTTGCGTTGCCGGCCCCGGCTGCACAAGTTTTTCTATTTCAAGGCGAATATTTTCAAGAGATAGCCCCATCTTTTGCAGTACTGCTGCTGCCACACCTTCACCTTCGCGGATAAGTCCAAGCAAGATATGCTCGGTACCAATATAATCATGATTAAAACGCCTTGCTTCTTCTTTAGCTAAAATAATTACTTTGCGAGCCCTTTCAGTAAAACGATTGAACATCTCCCCCTCCTAAATTTACCCTATTTTTCTTATCGGTAAATTACCCCGCAGCGTGCGAAGTAAATATTGGAGCCGTCTGGACGAAGGCCGACGGCGACAAAATTTACG
>CAKKSP010000048.1 GCA_919902045.1 Omnitrophica bacterium GWA2_41_15
TTCTTGCCTTAGGCGCAAAGGCATCGCTTGAAGGGCTTAAATAAACTACTGTTTCAGGAAATTTTTTCATTTTATAAAGCGGGGATAGATCCACGGCAATTGGAAAATCCTTACAATTTGGATATTTTTTTTGCCAAAAATCCTGTTGCAGCATAGAAAAATGGCAATACTTGCATTCATTTTCGCAACCAATTGTCAGATCTACCGCATACATATTACATGAATGCGGCTCGCGGATAATTTCAACCTCGGGCTTTGTCGCATCACATACTTTAGTTTTAGCCTTCTCGACCTCATAGGCGATAATCCCTTTTAAAAGATCGGCATCTTTTTGCCTAATATCTGCAAAACGTAAACCAGAAAATACTTTTCCCCTTTTACTTTCAACAGACCAGGCAACACGCAACTTTGTTTTGATTCCTATAGCTAAACGCGGGTCTTCAGAATAACACGGAGGAAGATTAATATTTGCTTTTACCAGTGACGGAAGTTTATATCTGCTTACCAGGCGCAGACCACCTTCGCTAATATCTATGGTTTCATTTTTGTTTTCTGAAGAGTTTCCAAGTGCGGAGTCAGTTTCTAAATCTACAGGAAAAATTACTTTCACCCGTTCATGAGCTCTTTTTTCCAACTTTTCCCTCCTTTTATTAAAAAAGAATGCAGGCTATTTTAGAACTTTTATTTTCTAAACTGAAACCACATAGGAGAGAAAACAGAGGATCACTTAAGACTTTTTTTCTTTAATTCCCATTGCAAGAATTACCGCTTCTGCTACTTCGCGCATTGACTTACGGCTATCCATACTTTGTTTCTGGATCAACCGGTATGCTTCAGACGGCAGGATATTGGCATCCTGGGCGAGCAGCTCTTTTGCGCGTTCAATAAGTTTGCGGGTAACCAATGCCTCTTCGGCAGTGCGGGCTCTAACATCTAGCTCTGCGTTTTCAATTGCCACTGCTGCCTGGTTAGACAAAACAGCCAGGACATCAATTTCAGGCTTGGTAAATTTATGCTTCTTTGAGGTATAACAATTTAATACTCCGATAACCCTACCCTTTACAACAAGCGGGACACTTGCTAAAGAACAAAGCCCTTCTTTTTTAGCAATATCCTGGTTTAAGTAACGAGAATCTTTTTTTACGTCTAAAACATAAACCGCCTTATTCTCTTTAGCGACTACACCGGCAATCCCTTCACCAGGTTTTAAGTTCGGCTTCTTATTATACGCCTCTGAGATAGATTGCGTAGCCCTGACAACTAGTTCGTTTTTATTCTGATCCAGCAACATCAGCGAACAAATCTTAGAGCTCATCACCTCGGCAGTCACATTCACAACTAAGCGTAAAAGCTCCTCAAGATACAAACCTGAAGTAATCAGGTTTGCCACCTTTGAAATCGCTTCTATCTGTTTTAAATAAACCTGATAATGATCTTTTGATTTTGGTTTAGGCATAGCTAAAGCTAAAAAATTTTTAAAGAATAGGCAGGTATTTATTTATTTCATACTGGGTCACCTGCATCTTATACTCATCCCATTCCATTTTTTTGTTACGGATAAAATATTCAAAAACTTTTTCACCTAATGCTTCTTTTATGAGCTTGCTCTGCTCGGTAATACGGATTGCCTCAAGCAAATCCTCAGGAAGAGATTTAATTCCTGCGCGGCTACGTTCATTCTCGCCCATATGGTAGATATTATCGTTAGCCGGTTCTCCTAATTTATATCTCTTCTCGATCCCTTCAAGGCCGGCAGCCAACATAACAGAAAAAGCTAAGTATGGATTGCAAGAAGGATCCGGAGACCGGTATTCTATACGAGTAGCATTCTCTTTACCCGGCTTATACATAGGTATACGAATAAGGGCAGAACGATTCATCTGCGCCCAGCAGATATAAACCGGAGCCTCGTATCCCGGGACCAGGCGTTTATAAGAGTTTACCCATTGGCTGGTAATCGCAGTAATCTCCTCTGAATGTTTTAAAAGCCCCGCAGTATAAGACCTGCAGATATCGGAAAGATGATATTTTTCTTTTTTATCAAAAAATGCATTCCTATTCCCCTTAAAAAGTGACTGGTGCACATGCATACCTGAACCGTTGATGCCCAATATTGGCTTAGGCATAAAGGTAGCATAAACTCCGTGTCGACGAGCCACCTCTTTGACTACCATCCGGTATAACATTACATTATCTGCCATAGATAACGCTTCATTATATCTTAAATCAATTTCGTGCTGGCTTGGGGCGACTTCATGATGGCTATATTCAACGGCAATACCTAAAGATTGTAAGTTTAGTATTGTATCCCGGCGCAAATCCTGCGCTACATCTAGAGGCACCTGGTCAAAATAACCTCCTTGATCAAGCGGCTGCGGGCTCTGGCTGTCTTTAAAATAAAAATACTCAAGCTCAGGCCCTACATAATAAGTAAAGCCCAATTCTTTTGCGCGAGCCATATTGCGCTTTAAAACATAACGCGGGTCTCCGGTAAAAGGCTTTCCACTAGGTTCATAAATATCGCAAAACATTTTAGCAACCATAAAATTTTCTGTGGAGCGCCAGGGAAGTATGGCAAAAGTATCCGGATCAGGCCTTGCGATCATATCTGATTCTTCAATACGGGCAAAACCCTCAATCGAGGAACCATCAAAACCCATCCCCTCCTCGAGTGCGCCTTCAAGCTCATTTACGGTAATGGCAAACCCCTTTAAAAAACCTAAAACATCAGTAAATAAAAGCCGTATAAAACGCACATTGCGTTCTTTTACAATTTTCATTATTTCGGATTTAGTTTTTTTAGGCATATGGTTATCCCTTTCTTCGCCTTTTGTTCCTGGCTAAAAATCTCTCCATACGTATCAAAGCTTCTTTGATCTGCTCAAAACCAGAAGCGTAGGAAATACGTATATAGTCATTAAAATTTTCACCAAAAGCAGTTCCTGGCACCACTGCAACTTTTTCTTCTTTTAAAAGCAGCTGGGCAAAATCTAATGACTTCATCCCGGTTAGAGAGATATCAGCAAATACATAAAAAGCGCCTTGCGGCAGCTGAACCTTAATACCCATGCGGTTTAATCCTGCGCACACAAACTGACGCCTACGGTTGTATTCTTTTTTCATCTCTTCTACTGATGGATACCCTACAGCCAAAGCTTCAGCTGCAGCCATTTGGCTGGTAATAGAAACGCACATAATCGTGTACTGATGGATTTTTGTCATTGCTGCGATTATATCTTTCGGCCCGCAAGCATAACCTACGCGCCATCCGGTCATGGCAAAACTTTTTGAAAATCCGTTTAAATATACGGTAAGCGGTTTTGCATGGGCAAGCGAAGAAAAACAAGTATGCTTAAAATCATAAGTAAGATCTCCGTAAACTTCATCAGAAAAACAAATAATCCCATGGGAAACAATAATTTTCTTTAAAGCCTCAAGCTCTTTTCTGGTATAGGAAACCCCTGTAGGATTATTCGGATAATTTAAAATTATTGCCTTTACTTTTTTATCAATATGCCGTGATAAATTTTTCGGGGTAAGCTTAAAACCATCTTTTTTGGTATCAATATAAACAGGTATTCCCCCGGCAAGTTCAGTAACCGGCCCGTAAGATACAAATGCCGGTATCGGGATCAATACCTTATCTTGCGGTTCAAGCACTGCGCGTAATCCTAAATCTATTGCTTCGCTCACTCCGACAGTAATTAAAATTTCTTCGTCTGGGCAATATTCCACACCGTAATGCTGTTTAATAAAACGGCTCAAAGACAGCCTTAGTTTATAAAGCCCTTTATTCGAAGTGTAGCTGGTAAACCCCTGTTCAAGAGAATAAATCCCTGCCTCTCTTATCTGCCAGGGAGTAACAAAATCCGGCTCTCCTACGCCTAAAGAAACCACGTCTTTCATCCCTAATACCAGGTCGAAGAAAGCGCGAATTCCGGAAGGTTTAAGCTGCTGCACTAATTTAGAAACTTTGCTTTTCATGTTTTTATAAAAAATTTAGTATGATATGGCGATGCGCTTATTTTCTTCTTTCTGCTTTAAAATCACTCCGTCTTCTTTGTATTTTTTTAAAAGAAAATGTGTTACTACTCCCTTGACATTCTCCATAGGAGAAAGTTTTTCTGAAATAAAACGCGCTACAGTCTGTATATCTTTTCCTTCCACGATTAAAAGCAGGTCATAGGTCCCGGAAACCAGGAAGCATGAAGAAACCTCGTTAAATGAATAAATACGTTCTGCTATACGTTCAAAACCTACGTCTTTTTGCGGGGTAATATTAACTTCGATAAGGGCCCTGACGCTTGTATCGGCATCTTTTACCAATTCCTTATTAATTACCGCCTTGTATTTTAATATTACTCCCTGTTTTTCATATCTTGCAACCGAATCCTTAACTATCTGGATTTTTTTCTTGGTCATCCTGGCGATATCTTCTACTGTTGCCCGGCCGTTATTTTCTAAAATTTCAAGTATCTCATCCATTTCTTACCTCCTCAAAAAGTCCTTCATCAATCTCAAGCACGCGCAAAAAAGAATCTACTATTTGCGGATCAAACTGGGTACCGCTATTTTGTTTTAATTCTTCCATTGCCTGGTCTTTTGTTAAGGCTTTTTTATACGGTCTTTCGGTCGTCATAGCATCAAAAGAATCTGCTACTGCCATAATCCTTGCGCCTAACTCAATATTTTCTCCGCTTAAGCTGTGCGGATAGCCTTTTCCGTCGAATCGCTCGTGATGTTGTTCAACTAAAGTAATAATACCGTTTAAAAATGATAACGGCCTTAAAATCGCAGCGCTCTTAGAAGAATGCAGTTTCATCTGCTCCCATTCTTCAGGCGTCAATTTTTCTGTTTTTGTCAATATAGAATCGGGGATCCCGATTTTTCCCAGATCATGCAGCTGACAGGCAATACGTATATGTTCTACTTCGCCCTTTGCAAGCCGCATTTCTTTAGCAATCGCAACAGCATATTTACTGACGTGTTCGGAATGCGTCTGCGTATAACGATCTTTAGCATGAATCGCTGAGGTAAGCGCCATCACTGTGTGTAAATAAGTATCCTGAAGCGATGTATAAAGTTGAGCATTATCAATACTAATTGCTACCTCTGCTGCAACTCCTTTTAGGAAACGCAGGTCATCTTTGGCAAAAGGCTGATGCGTGCGTTTATTATTTACATTGATTACTCCGATTGCTTCGTTCTTCACAATAAGCGGGACACTGATCAAAGAATGGGTATAATATTTTTCCTGGCTTAGTTTAGAGAAACGCTCATCTTTTTCAATATCTTCAACAAGCAGCGCTTCGCGGTGTTCGAGGACCCATCCGGAAATCCTCTCTCCTATTTTAAAACGTTCTCTTTTCATAATTGACTGCTCAAGGCCCGATGATGCCTTTATGGAGAGTTCTTTTGTTTCTTTATCATAAAGCAGGATAGAACAAATTTCTACGTCAAGAATACGGATTATGCTTTCAATTATCGCCTGCAATACTTCATCAAGGTTAAGGGAAGAAGAAATTTCCCGGTTAATCTTGTAAAGCAAAGTCAGCTCTTTAGTCCGCTCCTTAACCTTCTCTTCTAATTTTATATTCTGCTCTTCTACCTCCTGCATCAGCCGCTTTATAGTAACCCTTATATTATGCCAATCAAAAGCGCGCTTAATAACAAAAGAAACCTCTTCCAGGTTAAAAGGCTTAGTCAGGTAATCATAGGCTCCACGCCTTATCGCTTGTTGAGCAGTTTCAAAAGAAGGATAACCGGTAATAACTATGACCAATGCTTCGCTGTTAATTTTTTTTATCTCTTCAAGCACCTTAATCCCGTCTAAATCCGGCATACGCAGATCTACCATCACCAATTCATAAGTGGGATTATTACGAAAATTATCTAGTCCCGCTCCCCCGGTAGAAGCAAGCTCTACAGTATAACCGCGGTCAATAAAGAGATCGCGTAAAAAATCACACATTACCTGCTCATTGTCAATTACCAAAACTTTTTTCAAGCTCAATTTCTTCCTGCTTTCTGTATATTATTAAAACAAACTAGCGGCCCATTGCGTTTATGCATTGATGCCTTATACATCATTTTAATCTTTTTAACTTTCCCGGGTAGTGCAAATTGCTTTGCGCCTTTTTCCATGCGCTCTAGGATTTCATCAAGCTCTTCATAAAGAAGGCCCATTTCAGACTCATCAGTCTGCCCCGGCCATAAACCGGCAGTAGGAGGTTTAGTAATAATTCTTTCAGGGATATTTAACTCTCTTGCTAAATTACGCACATCTTTTTTATAAAGTGAGCCGATAGGAAGCAGGTCAACAGCTCCGTCTCCATATTTAGTAAAATACCCGACCATCAGCTCTGATTTATTTCCTGTGCCGCAAACAAGATAATTAAGATTATTGGCAAAATAATACAGGGTGAGCATGCGCAGCCTGGGTTTAAGATTTGCCTGCGCAAGTTTATTAGCCTTAGGTAATATTTTAATCAGGCAATCATAGGCCCCGGAGAGATCGATAATCTTTAGTTTTATTTTTAATACTTTAGCCACAAGCTTTGCATCAGCTAGGTCCTGAGGTTGGCTATGGATAGGCATAGCTAAAGCCAAAACTTTTCTTGGGCCGGCTGCTTCTTTACTTACGGCGGCAATTACACTTGAATCAATGCCTCCGCTCAACCCGAATATAAGCCCTTTGGCCTTGCTTTCAGCTACTTGTTTTTTAAGCCAGGAAACGATTTTACGCTTCATTGATTATAAGATCTCTCTTACTCTTTTCTTTATTACCTGAAAAAATAAAGCTGCGGATAAAACTTTTATAAAATCACCGGCGATAAAAGGCACAAACCCCAAAATAAAGGCTTTCTCTAAAGATAGCCCTGTGTAAGCCTTAAGCCAGATGCTGCCCAGGCTAAGTATGATTACTTCGGCAAACGCCATAGAAATAAGTATCTTTCTAAAAGCCGGTACTGGCTCATTAAGTAATTGGCTAAGGAATAAAGCCGCAACTATAAAACCGATTAGGTACCCGCCGGTAGGGCCAAAAAAATAAGCTGTTCCGCTGCCGGAATTGGCAAATAACGGAATCCCTGCCAAGCCAAGCGTTATATAAATTAATTGCACACTTGGGCCCCATTTATTTTTTAAGACTGCTGCGGATAATAACACAAAAAATGTCTGCAAAGTCAAAGGCACCGGGGTAAAACCAAGCGGTATGCGAACATATGCCCCAAACGCCATAGCAAAAACAAATGCCGTTATTAAAACAACTCTCGTAATATTCTTACTCGTTGTAACCTCTCTTGTTAAAATCAATTCCATTGCTTACTCCTATCTTTTAGGGACACTTGCCTAGTTAAGGCACACCGACACATATTCCGATTGTGGCGGGTGTAGACACAATTAAAAATCTATCTAAAAGTGTCTCTATATTATATCTAAAATCCAACAATAGTAAAGTGTTACGATAAAAAAGAAACAGGCTGGTAACCGTTTAAACAGTTACCAGCCCTTCCTATTTAGATCAATAAACCTGATTATTCTTTAGCAATAGCCAAAGTTATAACGCCTGCTAAAAGTAAAAACGGGCCGATACAACCTTTTACAACTATTAAAAGATTACCGCTCCATCTTAAAATAGTCAGCACGCCCAAAACCAAAAATGCTAAACCTAAAACAACTTTTAGAATGGTGGAAAACGTCTGTTTACCTTCGCACCCACACTTTTTCTCTTCCTGTTTTACTTCATCTGCCATTTTACGCCTCACTTTCTTTTTGTTTACTCTTCCATCTCCTGTGAATCCAACTCCACTGCGCAGGATAGCGCCGGATATAAGATTCTATAATTGCTGTCAGCACCTGCACTTTCTGCTTAATCGCATCCTGCGTATTCGGCACTCCTTCCATAAATAACGGCGGCTCAAATGAAATAACGTGGCTATTATCAAGCTGTCGAATAATAAAACAAGGTAGTAACGCTGCCTGAGTACGCTGCGCGAGCACAACCGGCCCAACTGCCGTAGCGGCAAGTTTACCAAAAAAATCTACGAATACCCCTCCTGCCTGGCCGAAATTTTGGTCAAGCGGAATAAAAATTATTTTATTATTACGCAAAAAACGCAACGTATTTCCCACGCATTCCTTGCGTGGATGGGTAAAAATAGTTTCAACTCCTAACTGATCGCGCCTTTTAATAAAAAATCGCTCTGTCCGCTTATCCCTTAATGTCCGCATAATCGCGTAAGTCTTATAACCTTCCAGGTTCATCCGAACCACCATTAACGGAAAATTCCCAAAATGAGCGCTAACCAGAATAACACCTTTACCGCGTTTAAGAGCAGACTCCAGATGTTCTTGGCCGCGAAAAGTTATATACTTCTTGATTAACGCAGGGCGCTCAGATAGATAAACTATCTCTATCGCTGACTTTACCATATCAATAAAGCATTCCCTGGCAATGCTCCATATCTGGCAAGGGCTCTTTTCTTTGTCAAAAGCAATGTTAAGGCTCTCAAGCGCAATGCGGCGGTGCCTTCCTATGAATAAAAACCCTAATAAAGCTATGGCTTTAGCAAAAGAATAAAGCAGCCTAAGCGGTAAAAATTTAGCTATCAAAGAGCAAAATACAAGCAACAGCCAGGCAAAAAATCGTCCGATATATTTAGAATATTTTTTAAAATTCATGATTATCTAGCTAAAAAATTATAGCAAACCTGCCTTAAAATGCAAGGAACATTCTATTATTCTTAATCTGTGTCAAAACAATACCCAATGCAACAAAAATTAAGTTTAAAAAAATAAACCAATCTCCAAAGCGGCTGTAGAAAGTTAAACCGGTAGTAAAATTTAGTTCTACTTGCCGTGTAAGTAACCCCGGAGTAAATGTTTCTCTGCCTTTTTTATCCGCTACTACTCCGGTAATTTTACCTGTAGGACTAATAAAACCTGACACCCCTGTATTAGCTGAGCGCACCAATGATAAACGGTTTTCTACGGCACGAAAGACAGAGGCAGAAAAATGTTGGTAAGGCGCCTGGGTCCTGCCAAACCAGCCATCATTTGTAATATTAACAAGTAAATCTGCTCCTTTCAAGCGGAATTGACGGGCAAGTTCTGGAAAGATATCTTCAAAGCAGATGAGAACACCGGCGCTTATACGGGTCTCGGGTCTCGGGTCTCGGGTCTCGAATGTTACCGGAAGAGGAATAAGCGAATATTCTTTTCCGGGAGAAAAATCACCGATAGGCACAACGGTATCCAAAAATGGAAACATTTTCCGCAATGGAATATACTCTCCAAAAGGCACTAAGTGCAGTTTGTCATACCTTGTAATTAATTTACCCTCTTTAGAAAATAAAAGCGCTCCGTTATGATAATTATTTTCGTTTTTAGTCACTGCCCCGACAAGAAGGGGTATCTTTTCTTCGCGGGTAAACTCCTTAAGCAAAACAAAACTATCATCATTTTCATCTTCAAGATACGGCCAGGAAGCTTCCGGCCAAATAAGGATATCTGTTTTATCTAAGAGTGCTTTTTCGCTAAGATTAAGATAAGTAACAACGATTGACTGCGCTGCCTGCGCATCCCATTTGAGGTCTTGGGGGATGTTGCCTTGGATGACAGAAATCTTGATCAGGTTACTGGTTACAGGGGATAGGGGACAGGATAATTTATAAAAACCATAGCTCATTACAACAACGGCTAAAAGTATCGGAAATAAAAGGCTCGATATCCTTTTTCTGACCCCTGACCCCTGACACCTGACACCTGAATATATAGCTACATTTATAAACATCACCAGCCACGATACCCCCCACACCCCTGTTATATCAGCAATCTGTATCATTGGAAGATTTTGGTATTGCGAATACCCCAAAAGCGCCCAGGGGAAACCGCCGAGGATGAGATGCGATCTTGTGTATTCAAGTAAAATCCATACGGAGGGAATAAATAACAACTGGACTATAGACGATAGACTATAGACTATAGACCAAGATAGGGCAAATATACCAAAGTAAAATGCCATATACAAAGACAGCACAATCATACCTGGCAGGCTCACGTAAGCAAGCCAGGAGATAGTAAACAGCCAAAATATGAAACCGGAAAAAGTTCCCCAAAAAAATACCTGTTTTTTATTTTTATTGTTTAGTAAGAAGAAAAACGGTACAAACCCAACCCATGCCAAAAACCACAAATTAAAACGGGAAAATGAAAGCGAAAGAAGTATTGCAGAGCATAGAGATAATAAAATATTTCTAACTAAACCCCGCAACATTTTTTATATTTTTTCCCGGAACCACACGGACAAGGGTCATTTCTCCCTGCTTTCGCAGCATTTGTCGAATTTACTTGCGGGCTTGGTGATTGCAAAGAAGCCTGGGGAGTTACTTCCTGGTTAGGGGGAGAAAATCCAACAACTTCAGGATGAGATAAATTCTGGGAGATAGAACTAAATACCCCGCGCATACGATCCGGCTTTACCGGCTGTAACTTAAAAAGAATTTCTGCTGCTTCTTCTTCGATAGTAGAGATCATCTGGCTGAACATTTCAAAAGCCTCGCGTTTATACTCTACCAAGGGATCGCGCTGGCCGTAAGCACGCAGGCCTATCCCCTCACGCAAATAATCCATCGCATAAAGATGTTCTTTCCATTTCCCGTCGATAACTTGCAGAAAAACCATACGCTCTAAGTAACTACATAAATCACTGCCCATACCTAAACACTTCTGCTCATAAGCTTTAATTATTTCATCAATGAAGCTTTTTCGCAGTAATTCTATAGGGCCTTGTTTTAATATTTCCGGAGAAATTTCTATTCCCATACGCAATTTAGCTTCTTCGATAAGGCCCAGTATATCCCATTCTTTTTCTCCTAACTGAGCGGATATATGCGCATCAAAAATACCATCGCCGATTTTTTCACATACGCTATTTACCGTATCCCTTAAAGAAGTTCCGCTTAAAATCTGACGGCGTTGGCCATAAATTATCTCCCGCTGCTTATTCATTACATTATCATATTCTAAAAGCTGTTTGCGGATCTCAAAATTATGAGTTTCAACACGGCGCTGAGCGATCTCGATTGATTTACTGATCCAAGGATGCTCAATCAACTCTCCTTCAGGAAGCCCGAGCTTTTCCATTATTCCAATAAGCCGGTCAGAGCCAAAAAGCCGCATTAAGTCATCTTCAAGGGATACATAAAATCGTGATGATCCCGGATCCCCCTGCCGTCCGCAACGTCCGCGCAGCTGATTATCTATACGCCTTGCCTCATGGCGCTCTGTGCCCAAAACATGTAAACCGCCTACCTCAACCACAAGGTCATGCTCTTTGCGCGTATGAGCTTTAAATTGTTCTATTACCTTTTGGTATTCTGCCTGATAATCGCTTTCTCCGTCCTTAGACTTTTGCAACGCAAGGCTCTTAGCCATATACTCTGAATTACCTCCTAAGAGTATATCTGTACCACGGCCAGCCATATTCGTAGCAATAGTTACTCCTTTAAAACGCCCGGCCTGCGCCACAATCTGGGCTTCCATCTCATGATATTTGGCATTAAGCACCTGGTGTGTAACCCCTTTTCGCTTAAGCATCTCCGAAAGAAGCTCTGATCTTTTAATTGAAATAGTCCCCACTAAAACAGGCTGTCCTTTTTTATATAGCTCTTCGATCTCTAGAACTACAGCATTAAATTTTTCCCGCTCGCTTTTATAAATACGATCTGCGTTATTTAAGCGCACTAAAGGCTGGTTTGTGGGAATAGTCACAACGTCGAGTTTATAAATACTTTTAAACTCATTGGCTTCAGTTAAGGCGGTACCCGTCATACCGGCAAGCTTCTCATACATGCGGAAATAATTCTGAAATGTGACCGTAGCTAAAGTTTGATTTTCGCGTTCAATCTTAAGGCCTTCTTTTGCCTCTACGGCCTGGTGCAAACCGTCAGACCAGCGCCTTCCCGGCATTAGACGGCCGGTAAATTCATCTACAATCAAAACCTGGCCTTCTTTAATTACATAATCAACATCATTTTTATAGAGATTGTGTGCGCGCAAAGCCTGATTAACATGATGGCGCCAATCCATTGTTTCCATGCTGTGCATATCTTGAATTCCCAGATGCTTACAAACCTTCGCCTCTCCATCTTCTGTAAGATGCGCGGTATGTGCTTTTTCATCTACAATATAATCATAACCGGCTGAAAGATCTTCATTCCTGAATTTAGCTTCTATCTCTTCTTTTTCCAGAATCATTCTTCCTTTAAGCTTAGGGATAATCCGATCAATAGTGTAATATTTTTCTGTAGATTCTTCTGCGGGGCCTGATATAATCAGCGGCGTGCGAGCTTCATCAATAAGAATAGAATCAACTTCGTCAACAATAGCGTAATAAAAAGGACGCTGCACTAAATCTTCTAGGCTATACTTCATATTGTCGCGCAGATAATCAAAACCGAATTCGTTATTTGTGCCATAGGTAATATCGCAACGATAAGCGCGCTGACGGTCTTCATCAGACATATCATGCTGCACCACGCCCACGCTTAATCCGAGAAATTCATAGATTGGGCCCATCCATTCCCGGTCGCGGCGGGCAAGATAGTCGTTAACGGTAATAATGTGCACGCCCTTACCAAGTAGGGCATTTAAATATGTAGGCAAAGTCGCTACCAGGGTTTTACCTTCACCGGTTGCCATTTCAGCAATTCTACCTTCGTGCAAAATAATCCCTCCTGCAATCTGCACGTCAAAATGCCTCAAGCCAGTACTTCGCTTCGATGCTTCCCGCACTACCGCGAAAGCTTCAGGTAAAATTTGCTGGAATACGCGGTTACGGGAAATTTTTAATTTCTCTTTTAACCGCTCTTTTTCCTCAGGAATAGCAACAGTTGAAAGCGATTCTTCAATTGCCAAAAATTGCGCAGATAACTCCTGGGATTTTTTTGCAATATGCTCCCGGAATTCGAAAGTTTTTGCTTTAAGTTCAGTATCACTAAGCTTTGAAATCTTATCTTCATAGGCAACAACTTGAGAAACAAGGCTAGCCACTTCAACCATTTTACTTATTGAAGGACCAACCATATCTTGATGTAAAGTTATCTGCACCCCAGGATAACGACGGCTAAGATAAGCCTGTTTATTTTTAAGAAGCTGTTTTTTTATTAGTCTAAGCATATTAGGATTTTTCTTTCTGGCTGCGTAAATAAGCCTCAATAAACGGATCGATCCCACCATCCATAACTTTATTTACATCTCCGGTTTCGTAATCGCTTCTATGATCTTTTACCATAGTATAAGGATGCATTACATAGGAGCGGATCTGGCTACCCCACTCGATCTTCTTCTTTTCTGTCCCGTGCTTAGCAAGTTCTGCTTCTTTTTTCTGCTGCTCTAATACGTATAATCTGGCTTTTATGATTTTCAGCACATTTTGTTTATTCTGATGTTGAGAACGCTCATTCTGGCACTGAGCTACGATGCCAGTAGGAATATGGGTAATTCTCACCGCAGAGTCTGTCTTTTGCATGTGCTGTCCACCGGGCCCTGAAGAACGATAGGTTTCAATCAATAGATCTTTATTGTTTAAGACAATTTCTGCTGCATCTTCAATTTCGGGGATCACATCTACCGAAACAAAAGAAGTATGCCGGCGTTTATTTGCATCAAAAGGAGATATACGCACCAACCTATGCACACCACGCTCTGTTTTTAGATACCCAAAAACATAATCTCCTTCTATCATTAACGTAACATTTTTTATCCCTGCTTCTTCACCATACAGGACATCGATCAACTTAACCGCATATCCGCGATTCTCCGCCCAACGGGTATACATTCTTAAAAGCATATCCGCCCAATCGCAAGATTCAGTCCCGCCTGCGCCGGAATTAATACTTAAGATGGCGCTGTTAGCGTCGAATTCCTGATCAAGCAGAGTACTAAATTCAAGAGTACCTACATCCTTAGTAAGCACAACAAGATTATTTTTTAATTCCGCGGCAAACTCTATATCGTCTGATCTTAAAATCTCTGATAGTTCCTTGAGTTCATGAAAACGCGCAAAGGCTTTCTGCCAAGGTTCAGATGCATTTTTAAGTTGTTTTAATTGTTTAACTATGCGATTTGATTCTTCCTGATTATCCCAGAAACCTTGCTGGGCCATCCGGTGGGAAAGTTCGTCTATCTTATTTAGGATATTTCCGATTTCAAAGATACCCCCGTAGTTGATTAAGCTTAGCTTCAATACTTGAAAGTCCTGATTTTATTTCTTCTAACATGTGAATTCTCCTATTTTAAAAATAACGATACGCTGACAGATTATCTACATTTTCTTTATCCCACGAAGGGCAAGAGAAAACTCATCTTTATTATCGCAAAAAATAAACGCCTGCTCTTCGGAAATCTTTTCTTCTTGCACAAGTTTAACTAAAGATTGGTTAAAAGAACACATTCCGAAAATTGAACCCTCGTCAATAAATTGCGGTATCTCCCAAATTTTACCTTCTCTGATCAGTCTGCTGATCGTGGGAGTCAAAAGCATGATCTCATAAGCCGGGACTCGCCCTGTTCCATCTTTCAGCGGCACAAGCCGCAAAGATATAACTCCTTTTAATAACGAAGACAATAAACTGCATACCTGCTTATGCTGATGCGGAGGGAAAAAATTAATACAGCGCTCAAGAGTCTGCGCGGCATTTACCGTATGAAGCGTGCTCATTACTAAAACACCGGTTTCCGCTGCAGTAATTGCAGCAGACATGGTTTCATTATCGCGGATATTTCCGATATAAATAACATCCGGGCTCTGTAAAGTAAATGCCCGCAAAGCTGTTTCGTAAGTAGCAACATCCAGCCCGAGCTCACGCTGATTAATAATAGAATTTTTATCAGTAAAGGTAAACTCTATTGGCTCTTCTACAGTAAGAACATGTTTGTAGCTGTTTACATTAATATATTCAATCATACTTGAAATGGTAGTAGACTTACCACTTCCAGCGCTTCCAGTTAAAAGGATCATCCCTCTTTTTTCCATTGCTAAATTCTTAATGGTTTCTTCGGGTAACCCTAGTTGCGCAAAGCTTTGAGTGTCTGAACGAATACTCCTGATGACAAACGCCGGCCAATTCCGTTGCATAAATATACTTACACGAAACCTCCTGCCCACCTCAGGAAGAAAAATACCGAAATCCACATCCAGCTGTTTTTGAAAATGTGTACGTAATTCGCTGGATACTAAATCCTTAAACGCCTCATTCATCTCATCAAGCGTAATCACTTTATCATCTACCGGTAGAACCTGGCCGTCAATACGCATACGCACATTCGTGCCGGCACGACAAAACATATCCGAAGCGTTTTTTTCCACCATAATTCTTAAATATTTTTTAATATCCATTTGAGCCTTTCTTTTTAATATTATACCATTATTTTCTTACTTTTTCTCTCCAAATCTAAAGATACAATTTTTTTCTTCTAAGCAAGTGATGGTATTTTAACGCAAAACGGTGCGCCTCATCGCGTATTCTCCAGATCAAACGCTGGGCTTCAGAATTTCGAGTAAGAGATAATTTGTTTACTCTGCCTGAAAAATAGATATTATCTTTTTCCTTGGCAATACTTATTATTGGCAGATTGAGCCCGAGTTTATCCAGTTCTTCTTTGGCAACTGCCAAATGCCCTTTTCCTCCGTCGATAAGCAAAAGGTCCGGTAAGGTGAGTTTTTCTTCTACTACGCGGCGGTAACGCCGGGCAACTACCTCCCGGAGCATTAGATAATCATCAATTTTATTTACGCCTTTAATTTTAAAACGCCGGTAGTTATTTTTGTCAGGGGTTCCGTTTACAAAAGTTATCATAGAGCCACATGCATCTTTACCTGAAATATTTGAAATATCAAACGCCTCAATTCTTACCGGAATATGTTTTAAACCTAAAATATCTTTTAAACTCAAAAGGCCATCTTGGCTAGAAGCCTTACCTTCTCCCAAACTACCTAAAGCCACAATTTTGTCTCTTAATTCTGCAGCCGCTTCAAAATTATGTGCTTTTACATCTTGCTCCATTTGTTTAGACAACTTGCTAATTAATTCACCCGCTCTTCCTTCAAAGATCAAGCAGATATTATCTATAGATTTAGCATATACATCTTTAGTGATTTTTCCAATACAAGGAGCTGGACAAAGTCCAATCCGGTAGTACATGCACGATGTTTTCGGCAATTTCCGACAAGAACAAAAGGAGATAGACCTACGAATGATCTTTAACGCCTGTCTAAGTAAACCCGCGTCAATATAGGGGCCAAAATACCTGGCTCCATCAAGCTCTTTTTTCCGGGTGATAAACACTGCAGGAAATTCTTCATTTGTTACTTTTACTAACGGAAAACTTTTGTCGTCTCTTAAGAGAACATTATATTTAGGCTTATACTTATGCACCAGCTCTGCTTCAAGTAATAAGCTTATCGTTTCATTCTGACAAATTTTATATTCGATATCCGCAACATTAGAAAGCAAGGCTAGTGTTTTATTTGAGAGCCCCTGTCTTAAATAACTCTGCAGCCGTTTTTTAAGCGACTTCGCCTTGCCAATATAAAGGATATTTGCGTCTTTATCCTTCATCAG
>CAKKSP010000049.1 GCA_919902045.1 Omnitrophica bacterium GWA2_41_15
GAGATTATGGAGCTTGAGAGGTATTTTGGGCTGGAAGCTTCCCATGGTTTGCGGCACAAAGAGAGGTTTTGTCCTATTATAACTTCGCGCGGCTGCACTGCAAGATGTACCTTTTGTAGCGCTTTAAGAGTGTGGGGCAATAAGTACAGGGTCAGGTCGGTTGATAATGTGCTTGATGAAATGAGGTTATTGAAAGACAGATATAATATTCAAGAACTGATGTTTGAAGATGATAATGTTACCGCCAATACTAACCGCGCTAAAGAGCTTTTTTTAAGGATGGCCAAGGAAAGGTTTAATTTTGTATGGGACACACCGAATGGCGTTGGCGTATGGGGGATGGACGAAGAGATGATAGATTTGATGAAGGGGTCCGGATGCATAAAATTAAATTTTCCAGTAGAGAGCGGTTCACAGAAAGTTTTAAATACTATAATAAAAAAACCGTTAAATCTTAAAAAGGTCAGGTCATTGATTAAATACTGCCGGAAAATTAAGCTTGATTACGGGATGTTTTTAATTATCGGGCTTCCCGGAGAGACTAAAGATGATATTTGGCAGACATTCAAGTTTGCTGCTTCCTGCAAGGTATTCAAGCCGCATTTTTCAATTGCAACTCCATATCCTGGAACTCTTCTTTTTGAGCAATGCAAGAAAGATTCGCTGTTTAGCAGGGAATTTTCATTCGATGATCTTTTTATAAGAAGTTATTTAATCAAAACAAAAGAGTGGGACGATACGGATCTGAAGAAAATCTTAAAAAAAGGTTCGTTTTATTTAATAATTAACAAATTAATTTATGATCCGGTTGGTTTTGCCTGGTTGGCGCTAAAAAAAGCCAAAAGGATCATAAAAAAAGTTTTAAGCCCAAGGATAACAAAATAATGAAAAACGCTAAAAAGATTCGACTTTCAAAATCTATCTTAGGCATGCAAGAGGTAAACGCCGTAAAAGACGTTCTTTTAAACGACGGTTACCTGGGGATGGGTAAATATGTGCGTGATTTTGAAGACCAATTAAGGAGCTATCTTAATAGAAAACACGTAATTTGTGTTAATTCAGGTACCGCGGCGTTACACCTTGCGTTAATGGCTTTGGGATTAAAAGAAAATGATGAAGTATTGGTTCAGTCTTTGACATTTGTTTCCTGTTTCCAGGCTATTTCCGTTACCGGAGCAGTTCCGGTAGCCTGCGAGATCATTCCTGAAACTTGTACTATTGACTTAAATGATGCTCAGAGAAGGATAACTAAAAATACAAAAGCAATAATGCCGGTGCATTACGCAAGCAGGGTTGGAGAGCTTGATAAAATATTTAAATTTGCCAAGAAGAATAATCTCAGGGTAATTGAAGATGCCGCGCACGCTTTTGGAACTATTTACAAAGGAAAAAAAGTTGGTTCATTTGGCGATATCTCCTGCTTTAGTTTTGACGGGATAAAAAATATTACTTGCGGAGAAGGCGGGGCAGTGGTTACAGACGACGATAAAATAGCGGAATTTATAATGGATGCAAGGCTTCTTGGTGTTAAAAAGGATACCGCGAAGAGGTACCAGGGTTTAAGGAGTTGGGAATTTGACGTTACTTGCCATGGTTATCGTTATCATATGAGTAATATTTTTGCGGCTATAGGTTTGGCTCAGCTTAAGAGGCTAGAAAAAGAGTTTAAGCCGAAGCGACAAGAGCTTGCAAAATATTATCACTGCGCGTTAAATGGTATTCCTGAAATAATTCTATTTCCTGATGATTACAAAGAAATCGTCCCGCATATTTTTCCGATAAGGGTATTAGGAAAAAAAAGGGATGTTTTGAGGCAGTACCTATGTGATAATAATATTGAATGCGGAGTACATTATTACCCGAATCATTTATTGACTTTATTTACTTCCAAATCATTAAAATTATCGGTTACTGAAAAGGTTTACAGTCAGTTACTTACATTACCGTTGCATCCGGATTTAAGTAAAGATGAACAGGATAAAGTGATTATGTGTGTTAAAAATTTTATGGAAAGGTAATATTTATGAATAAGCTAAGAAAATTTTTTGAAGGAAAAAGAGTTTTAGTTACAGGTCATACTGGATTTAAAGGTTCCTGGCTGAGTATCTGGCTCTTAGAATTAGGGGCTAACGTTATTGGGTATTCTTCCGGTGTGCCAACAAAACCTTCAAATTTTGAAGCATGCCTGCTTAAAAGCAGAGTCAAACACATAAAAGGAGATATCAAAAATATAGTAACGCTAAAAAAAGCATTTAAAGACCATTCGCCTCAAGTCGTATTTCATTTGGCTGCTCAGCCTATTGTTAGGCTTTCTTATGAAAAGCCACAAGAAACTTTTTTGACTAATATCGCAGGGACTGTAAATGTCCTGGAATGTTTGCGTGAGTTTAGTTTTGTAAAGTCTGCTGTAATTATTACTAGCGATAAATGTTATAAAAACAGAGAGTGGTATTGGGGTTATCGCGAAGATGATGAAATGGGCGGTAATGATCCTTACAGCGCATCAAAAGGCGCAGCTGAATTGGTCTTTCATTCATATTGTGAATCTTTTTTTAAATCCAAAGGTGATATTTGTAAGGTAGCCTCAGCTAGGGCAGGAAATGTTATTGGCGGAGGAGATTGGGCAGTAGACAGAATAATTCCTGATTGCGTGAATGCGTTTTCTAAGGGTAAGACTTTAAGTATCCGTAACCATATGGCTACCCGCCCCTGGCAGCATGTTTTAGAATCATTGAGCGGTTACCTTTGGCTTGCTTCGCAGCTTACTACGGATATTGAAAATATAAACTGTAATCCTTTCAATTTTGGCCCGGATCAAAAAGTAGTTGAATCTGTTAAAGACCTGATAACAACATTTAGAAAGTATTTTGGTAAAGGTAAGTATAAATACCAAAAAGATATGAAAGGGATAAAGGAGAGCCTTTCTCTAAAACTTTCCTGTGACAAAGCGCTTAAAATATTAAAATGGCATTCCGTACTTTCTTTTAAACAAACCGTGAAAATGACCGCTGATTGGTATAAACATTTTTATGAGAACAAAAAAGTAGATATGTTTCAATTTACTAAGAACCAGATTCAAGAATATGTTTTTGATGCGCAGAAGGAGGGGCTTGAATGGGCAAAGGGAGAGTCCAGATGATCTCGGGGGTCATAATCCAGCCGTTAAAGCAAATTGAGGATGAACGGGGAAAAGTTATGCATATGCTTAGGAAAGATTCCGAGCTTTTTCTTGGTTTCGGAGAAGTATATTTTTCTCTGATTCATTGCGGAAAGATAAAAGCCTGGAAAAAACATCATAAGATGACACAGCATTTTGCTGTTCCTGTTGGGAAGGTAAAGATCGTTATTTATGATGAGCGGAAGGATTCTCCTACTTATAAAGAGATTCAGGAAGTGGAATTAGGAGAAGGTAATTATAGCTTAATTAGGATCCCACCGCTCCTTTGGTATGGGTTGCAGGGAATTTCTCCGGATACTTCTTTAGTTGCTAACTGCGCAAATTTACCTCACGATCCGCAGGAAGCAGAAAACCTGGGTCTTTTGACTAAAACAATCCCGTATTCCTGGAGCAAATAAGAATATGGTAAGCGTAATAATGAATTGCTATAATTCTTCTCAGTTTTTGTCTGAAGCGATAAATTCAGTTTACGCGCAGACGTTTAAAGATTGGGAGATAATATTTTGGGATAATGCCTCTACTGATAATACACCGGAAGTCGCAAAGAACTTCGATCATAAATTAAGGTATTTCAGGAGCGAAACCACTTTTTCTTTAGGCCAAGCAAGAAATATGGCTTTAGAAAAAGCTAAAGGAGAATATATCGCTTTTCTGGATTGCGACGATTTTTGGCTGCCGGAAAAATTAGAAAAACAGATTGCTATTTTAGAAGCAGATTTAGATGCCGTCTTGCTTTACAGCAACTATTTTATCTTAAAAGATAATCGTAAATTATTAGCGTTAAAAAAGTGGCAGCCGCAAGGTAAGATATTTGATCAGCAATTATGCGATTTTTCAGTTGGTATTTTAACGGTTGTAATCAGAAGAAAGGTTTTAGATGATTTAAGTGGATTATTTGACGTAACTTTAAATTTGGCAGAAGATTTTGATTTTTTTTTAAGGATACTTTATAATTCTAAAGCTGTTTATCAAGAGCATCCGGTTGCGGTATATCGCGTGTATCAAGGGATGAGCAGTATCAAATTTATGGATAAGTGGAGAAGCGAAATTACCTATGTTATTGATAAATTCGCTAAGTTGTATCCGGACTTTGAAAATAAGCATTCAGTTGCGTTAAATAGAAGAAGATTGGACCTGGAATATCTATGCGCGAAAATGTATATGAAAAAAGGGGATCTAAAAGCCGCCCGTAGGCAAATTAATCCCATAAAATTCTTAAACAAAAAGTATTTCCTGCTTTATTTTTGTTCTTATATGCCGGTAGGACTATGGAATTTCATTACTGTATATTTTATCAGGAAACCTTTTTAAGGGTATGAAGAATAAGCTTATTGATTATGCAGGAATTTATCTCATAGGAATCCTATCGTTTTGCTATATTCTATTTTACAGGGCATTTGCTAAATTGTATGTAAATGTTCCGTTTATCGGTTCTCCATTTTTTGTCGGTGATATAATATTCGTCATTTGTTTTTGTTTATTTTTTTTAAAGTGGCTGATCAATAATAAAAATTTCAACGTTTTTGCTTATTTATTCTTATCTTATTTTTCTTTTGTGGTTGTAAAGATCATTGTCGGTTATCTTCATTGGGGGCCGCTTGCCTTAAGGCATTCAGTTTTGTTCTGCTATCCGCTATTTGCGCTTTTTACTTTCAGTTTTTTTAGGATTAATTTTTTTGAGCTTAAAAAGAATTTATTTTTTGTCCTTGTGTTATTTCTAAATTTTAAATTTTTTGATTACCATCTCTATTTTACCTTAACTTGTCTGACATTAACGCTTGTCTTAATAAATAATTGTTCCGGAAAAAAGTTAAGATATCTTTTATATTTTTTATTACTATTGGTATTCCCCTATAAGTTGCTTTTTGCTACCTCGAGGACATTCATAATTGGCAATGCTTTCTCTTTATTTTATGTGGGCGTAGGATTATTAGTTATTTTAAGGATCAAGAAATTATATAAAATTATTTTCTTTCTTATTCTTGTAATTTTCGTTATTGGTGGGATACTGAAATTTAGCAATCGTAATGAGGTGAGGTCTTTGATCGGATTTGACGAGCTGATTAACAGGTATAATCAAATGGTTGAGATTATGAATGTTAGAGAGCCGTATTTTGTTGAGCCAAAACTCAGTGTAAGATTATACAATAATAGAAGAAATACAGTTGATTCGCTGCTTTTTGGTTTAAAAGAGGATGTGATAAGCTCTTCCGATTCTGAAGAAGAAATTAAAGCTAACCGAATTGCGAATGACCTTGAGCGAGCTAAAGCGTTTTCTTCGCCAGAGAAATCAAAACATCCGGGTAGTATTGTTTTAAGGAAAGATCATCTCTTAGAGAATATTTCTGATGATAGTAGGGGGGTAGATGTTCCCTATTCTAATAGTTTATTTAGGGTATTTGTCTGGAAAGATGCTTTAGGGGAGCTAAAGCATAAACATCCTATACTTGGTTTTGATTTCGGCAAGCCTTTTCGCTCTCATACACTAGAAGTTTTAAATTGGGCGGCAACCGAATGGAAGGCAGACGGTTGGATTTGCCTGCATAATTCTTATATTGATTTGGTATATCGTTCCGGAGTTATCGGCATATCGATGATTATAGGTATTTTTGTTCTACTGGTTAATTTTACAATTGCTTCTTTTCGGAAGCGCTCCTTAACGGGTATTTTGTTGACAGGTGCACTTATTAACTGGTTCGTAGCGGCTAATTTTTTAGAAATCTTAGAGATGCCATATAGCGCAATCCCGATTTGGAGTATATTTGGGTTAACTTTTGCCTATTTGTTTAAGAGTGAAACCGCATGAAGATCCTGGTCATTCATAACCAATATTTGGAAAAAGGCGGTGAAGACAGGGTAGTGGATCTTGAAATTAAAATGCTTGAGGATTACGGAAATGAAGTAATCTTTTATCAATGCTCTAATAAAGATATAAAAAGTTTTAGTTTATTTAATAAGTTTAAATTTCTTTTTAGAGATATTAATTGGAATAAAAAGAGTTACCAAGAGTTAAAAAGATTAGTAATTATTGAAAAGCCAGACATAGCACATATTCATAATATTTTTATTTTATTATCTCCTTCGGTTTATTTTGCTTTAAAAGAGGCGCGGATTCCTATAGTGCAAACGCTGCATAATTACAGGTTGATTTGTTTAAAAGGGACTTTTTATACGAATAATAGGATTTGTGAAGATTGCCTGTTCGGAAATCGCATAAAAGCAGTTTTTAAAAAATGCTGGAGAGATTCGTTTATTTTGAGCGTTTTTTTAGCCAGGATGCTGTATAAAAATACTAAAAATAGGATTTTTCAAGATAATGTTGATTCTTTTATAGCTTTAAGCGAATTTAGCGCCAATAAATTTAAAAAGGCAGGATTTCCAGAAGATAAAATATTTATTAAGCCAAATTTCGTTGATTTTGATTTTAAAACAGAAAAAAATGAAAAATACGGATTATTTTTAGGAAGGATAGTTGATTATAAAGGCCTTGATACGCTATTAAAAGCTTATACAAAGTTAGATAAGTATAATTTAAAAATTATTGGTAACGGCCCAATGTTTAAAGAAATTAAAGAGAGAATAAAAGATTCAAAAAATATACAACTTTTGGGTGAGCTTTCTCATGAAGAATCTATGGGTTATTTAAGAAAAGCAGATTATCTTATTTTTCCTTCAGAGTGTTATGAAAATATGCCGTTAACAATAGTTGAATCATTAGCAAACGGGATCCCTGTAATTACTACTGATCTTGGGGCAATGAAAGAGTTGATTGAAGATAATGTTACCGGCCTATTGTTTAAAGCCCGGGATTCAGATGATTTGATTAAAAAAATAAAATTTCTTACAGATAATAGGAAGCTTTATGATGAAATGAAGGTAAGCGCAAGAAAAATTTATGAGGAAAAATTTACAAGACAGACCAACTACGATAAATTAATGCACATTTATGGTAAAACTATAAAGGAATATAAGAGATGAAGATGAAAAGGCTAAACGTTCCTTTTTTGTGTTTTTTAGCATTTTCTTCTATCGTAATTATCGCTTATTTATGCTACCGGCCGTCCTGGGGCGTAGTCGATGATTGGCAGCATCTTGAGAGGGTTAACGGGGTCTGGAACAGCTCAAACGTCTTGCAATCAATCATTGAGTATATAAAAGCTGAGTTTTTATGTGAAAAGATTAGGCCGCTTCATCCGATTTATGCTTTAGCAGCCTATAGATTTTTTAATTACGCTCCGTTTCTTGTCTACATATTAATTTTTTTAACGCAAATTTCTATTTTGCCTCTTTGGGGAGTGATATTCCATAAGATGTTCTCTAAGGAGAAAAATATAAGCCAGGAAACTCTTTTTTTATACCCGCTTAGTTTTTTTGTTTTTACTCCTTTTTGGAATAATTTTATGTATATTTCTTTACAAGAAAAAATGGTTTTTATTTTTGGGTCATTAGCGGTCTATTTTTTTATACGCGCTTTTAATGGCAAACGCATTAAAGATGGATTGATTACATTTGGTTTTGCTCTGTTATGCCTTTTCAGTAAGCCTACCGGAATATATATATTTTTAACATTTCTTGTTTTTCTTTTGTTGTATTGCTTGATCTATAGAAAAAATATTTTTCAAACGGTTATATTTTTATGCATTTGTTTAACAGTTATTGCAGGCTATTTTTTACTTGTTAAATCTCTGGTCAAACCGGGTGGGTATTCTTCCAAATACATAGATAATTTTAATATTATCGCTGTATTAAATCAGCTAAAACAGGCTTCTGTTGTTATAAGAGGCTTATTGGCTGTAGCAGTAGTCTTTTTAGTCTCGTATTTAGTTATGATTAGAAAAAAATACTTTAACTTTACATCTGTTATTATTCCAATCGGATTTATTGCTTATTTTCTTGTGATATTGCCATGGGGTACGATAAGTTATCAGATGGGGCCAGTAACTCCTTTTGCTTTAGGAATGTTTTTTCCGGTATATTCTTCTTTAAAGAGAAGGCTGGGTAAATTTAATTTAAATTATTTACCCGGAGCCATTGTTATATTGCTTGTCAGCCTTGTACTTACGCAAGTTATTATTCCAAGAATCAGCAAAATGGCAGAGATAAAGGATGTGGAGGCAAAGATCTCAAGCCTTAAAAAGACTGATAAAAACCCAAGGTTTTATTTTCCTCCGTATTATTCAGAAACTTGTTTTGCCTTAAGTGAGTTTACCGATACAGACATAGTCTATCTTTCTGATGCGGTATTAGATGGAAAAATGTTATCAGATGGTAGTAATTATTTAATTTACAGGGATGAATGTTCAAACATAAACTTAAATGGTGTGGCAATTAAGGAAACTGTATATGAGAATAACACCTGGAGGATATTTTTGATTAAAAAATCAGATAATAAAGAATTACTGAATATTAAATTTCCTCAAACCATTTTACAAAAAATGATCAAATCTTTTAACCGAGGTTAAAATGTTAAAATCTATCTTTAAGTATGCGCGTAGAAATATTATATCTCTTTCGGTAGTTGTTATTAGCGGTTATGCTTTGTATCTTAGGATTATTAGTTTATATAAGCGGGAGCTTTGGACCGATGAATTAAGCCAGCTGCAGGCTCTACAAGGAACGTTTTTAGATTTGATAAAAGTAGTACCAGTGCGTGAATTTTGTTCGTATTTATCCGGTGATTTTTATCTTATTTATCCGTTTTTTAAGATTTTTGCATTTAATAAATGGGGATTAGTAATACCTCATCTAATTGCTACTGTTATCGGTTTTTATTTATTATATCTTCTCTGTAAAAGATATATTAAATCAATTTGGGGATATTTAATTACTTTTGCTATAGTTTGTTTTAACAATACCTTGATTTTTCATGCTACTGAAATAAGGCCTTATGCGGTGCTGCCTACACTTGCCTTGGCTACGTTTTATTTACTTTTAAAAATTGGTGATCTTAATTTTAAATTAGATACTTATAAAAGAGTATGGGCAGTTATTTTTCTTGTTTTTGTTATTTGGTTTCATGTCTATGGGGTATTAATGTTTGGGACTTCTTTATTGTTTGTTCTCATATCGAAATTTAAAGATGGGAATTTTAAAACTATTTTAAAAAATGCCGTTAATTTTTCGGCTTTAGTGCTAGGCATAACTATGCCTTTATGGTTATATAGCGTATTCGGCCCGCATTGCATTGCTGCTTCTTTTAAGCAGCCTACATTCGGCTATATTCCTAATCCTGCACATAACCCGATAGGTTTTTTAAAAGGAGTATTTTGTAATCTTGTTGGTGACAAAAGGCTGTATATTTTATTTTTAGGATTTTTTGTGCCGTTTTTCTTTTCATATAAAGAAAGAGGTAAACAACTATTACTACTGTTTATTAATATACTTATGCCTATCTGCCTCATTTTTATCTCTGATTTTGTTTCCGAGTATTCATTTATTCAGAGACAATTTATCTGGGTGATGCCTTTATTTGCTTTTTT
>CAKKSP010000050.1 GCA_919902045.1 Omnitrophica bacterium GWA2_41_15
TTATTTTATTAAATTTATTTGACAATTGGCAAAATTATGGTAATTTATAAATATACAGTACTTAAAGTAATTACTTTAAAAAAACCAATTCCTTAAACCTATGATGAATCAGTCAATGAAAGGTTTAATCTCTTCGCAGGAAATTGTTTCAAAATTCGGCATTCCGTATTCCACAGTCACCCATTATACTAATCTTGGATTTTTTGCGGTTGTTAAGCGTAAAGGTAATCGCCGTTTTTATTATGAGGGAGAAGTGGTCAGCCAGCTTGATAAAATTACTCGCCTAAAAGATGCGGGGTATCCCTTAAGGCTGATCCGTAAAAAATTAGTAGGTTAATATGATACATAATCATCATCGTATGATTTCTGCTAAAGAAATTCCGCTTGAATTCGGGATCTCTTATCAGACGCTTAATAGCTATACGGACGTCGGCCTTCTTGATGTCATTGGCAAAAAAAACCGCATTCGTTTTTATAATTATACGGAAGTTAAAAAACGCCTGACTAAAATAATGCGTTTAGTTAATGAAGGATATACTCTGCGCCTTATTTGCAGGATGTTGAAAGGAGGAAATCATTAATGAAATTATTAGCGGTTTTAATGACTTCTTTATTTTTATTTTTTAATCAAGCCTTACTTTCCGCGGAAACCGAACAAGATAAGAAAGCCGAGGAAGTTGCAGGCAAGATTTTTGGTGCTCCGGTTTCTATGGGTAATTATTATTTTGCAAAGCGCGCGTTAATGGTTTTTGGCGTAAAGTGGGGGTCAGAGCCTGCTAATGAAGAGGAGCTTGAAGCTAAGGTCTGGGACAACCTGCTTCTTTCATTTGAAGCCTTTCGCCGCGGTATAGAAGTAAGTGTACCGGAGGTAGAAGAGGAGATAAGCAAAACTTTAAAAAGTGAAAAATTAGATTTTAACTGGAAAGAAAATAAAGTGGCTTTTGATGAATGGCTCAAAGTTAAGATGAACGAAAATAGCGAGCTTTTTACCAACCAATTACGCTATCTTATCCAGATCAAAAAATTACGCGAGCAGGTAGTTGCTGGTTTTTCTCCTATTGTAACCGAAGAGGAAACGCATCAGGAATTCCTTAATGAATATAATACATTGGAACTGGAATTGGCGCAGTTTGATAGTTTAAAAGATGCCCAGGATTTTTTCAAAAAAATAAAAAATAACACCAAGCTTTGGGAAAAAGAAATGAAAAAAAATCCCAAAATTTCCCGCAGGCCGGGATTTGTAGCGCTTGAATTCCTGATGGATATGTGGAAAGTCCCCAAAGATGCTTTGTATGAGATTTTAAAAATAAATGAAGGCGCTATTTATCCGGAAATTGTTACTATCTATAGTAATAAATCCGCAGCCATTAGGTTAATTAAAAAGAAAGTTGCTCAGGAAGAGGAATTTGTTAAGCTGAAGCAGTCGTACTTTGATCAGGTTACTTTAAAGAAAAAATATGAAAGCCTGGATAACTGGTTTAAGAATTTACGCAAGGAAGCGGATATTGAGGTGTTTGTAAAAAAATGAGCTATTATAAAATTTTAGGTTTTGAAAAAGAGCCGTTTTCCACGAGCCCTGATCCGGAATTTTTCTATCTTTCTAAAGAGCATGATTCAGCGCTCACCAATATTCTTATAGAATTACAGCTTCGCCGTGGTTTAAGCGTGATATTAGGAGATGTGGGCACTGGTAAAACTACGCTCTCTCGTAAGCTTATCCAGGAGTTAAAGGATCGCCATGAGTTTGTCTTGCATATTGTACTCGATCCTTCTTTTGAAAATGAAGCTTTCTTCCTGAATTCACTGCTAAAAAACTTTGAAATTCCTCAACCACCCCAAGGCCAAGCGGGGTTAGTGGAATTAAGGGAAGCGCTTGAAAAGTTTCTTTTTAGAAAAGGGGTAAATGAAAATAAAATCGTGGTGCTTATTATTGATGAAGCGCAGAAACTTAATTCTGCTACTCTTGAGATGTTAAGAGTCCTGCTTAATTATGAAACAAATAAATTTAAATTGTTACAATTAGTTTTATTGGGCCAGCTTGAGTTACATTCTCAGATTCTTAATATTCCTAACTTTTTTGACCGCATAAGTTTTAAATACACATTAAATCCACTTGATTTTAAGGAAACCAAGGAAATGATTGAATTTCGCATAAAACAAGCTGGCTATAATATAAGTATACATCTTTTTCTTGATGACGCTCTGCGTTCTATTTATGAGTATACACGTGGTTACCCGCGTCAGATTACTATGCTTTGTCATAAAGCGTTAAAGCAGATGATCATGAAGAAGAAAGTTGTAATAGATTCATCGCTTATTGAAGAAATTGCTGAAGAAGAAAGGCAAAACGGATGGCTGAGAGCGGAACCTCTCCTGAAAAAGAGTTACTAAAGCTGATTGAGCAGGCAGGCGGAGGAAGTGCTCCAACTGCTCCGATAAAAAAAGAGGCAGCTGCTTATAAAGTCAGGCAGGTACTTACTGTAGGGGGATGGCAAGGCAGGATATCTTTTTTTTCCGAAAAGTTTAAAAAAATATTTTCTGGCGGCGGCATCCCCGCTTTTGAAATTAAGTCGGTTAATAAATGCCTTGGCTTCGGAGTTATTTTATTAATAACAATATTCGTGATTAATTTTTTCACTGGTTTGCAGAAGACAAACAAAATACTTAATATTCCTTTAAGGCTTGAAGCTGACAGCGCTTTTGCCTTGGATATAAAACCTTCTATATTAGAGCCGCTGTCTTTTTATACAGATAAAGTAAAAACGCGCAATTTATTTATTATGGCTTCACAACAACCCGTTATTAAGGAAGAAGAGGCAAAGCAAACTAAGCAGGAAGAGATTAAGCAGCTACTCACTCAGGTAAAACTAGTGGGGATATCCTGGTCTGATGATCCGGATGTGATTCTCGAAGACCTTAAAGCGCAATCCACGGTTTTTATGAAAAAGGGGCAGACGATCAACGAGATGCTTATCAAAGAAGTTTTTAAGGATAGAATAGTGTTAAGTTATAAAGGAGAGGAAGCAGACCTGCGATGATAAATTTACTTTATATTATTGCGGCGTTTCTTGCGATTCTGACAGGCCCGGTTTTTTGCGAAGAAGAAACAAAGCTTAGCGCGCTTCCTGCGCAAGAACTGCCCGTGATAGTTAAGATGAGTAATCTTATTACGCTTGAGCTGCGTAATATCGATGTGGTTGATGCGCTTAAGTTTTTGGCTTTAAAAGCAAATATGAGCATTGTAACGAATAAAAGTGTAAGCGGGAAGGTAAATCTAAAAGTTGAAAATGTCCCGATACAAGATGTTTTTGATCTGATGTTAAGAAGCAATAATCTTGCTTATGATAAAAAAGGCGATATTTATAATGTCATGACCGAAGAAGAATTTAAGTTGCTTTACGGGCGGCGATTTTCTGATGTGCGTCAGGTAAAGACTTTTCGCCTTGAATACGCGGTGCCAGAGCAGGTTTTTACTCTTTTAGATACGTTAAAAAGCGAAGTGGGAAGGGCGCTTGTTGATGCTGAATCAGGTAGTGTAATGATTATGGATTCCGCAGAAAAAATTAAGGAAATAGAGGGAGCTTTAAAACTTTTTGAACAGAAAAGCATCGTAAAAATTTTTGAGCTTAATTATGCCAAAGCTTCAGATGTAGAAGAGCAGCTTGCCACGCAATTGGACGCAAAAAAGGCAGGTTCTATAAAAGCTGATGTTCAGGGTAATCGCGTTATAGTGCAAACTCTTCCTGAGCGGATGAAGGAAGTTGAGCGTTTAATTAAAATACTTGATAAAAAGACAAAGCAGGTAATTATAGATGCGCAAATTATCAAAATTAAATTTTCCAATCAATCTGATTCAGGTACAGAATGGGAAGGATTGTTTAATGTAGCCAAAAAATACGGGCTTACTTATCTTGGATCGGCTCCTTTTAGCACGGTTGCAGCTTCTACTGATGCCTGGGCTTCGCGTAAGGCAACTTATGATTCTGTTGGATATGTCGGAAGCTATCCTTTTAGCGGGACAACTTCCAATTATTCTTCCTCTACTCCGAAAGTGTTTACGGAAAATATGCATTTAGGTGTGGTGGGTAAGCATGATTTTGATCTGCTTCTTAATTTCGTTAAAACTTTGGGAGAAACTAAGATCCTCTCAAATCCAAAGCTTGCTGCTGTAAATAACAAAGAAGCAAGGATCCACGTAGGGACAAAAGAGGCTTATGTTACGACAACGACTACTTCCGGAGGTTCAGGCCCGAATACAATTTCAGAACAGGTTAATTTCGTAGATATCGGTATAGTGCTTAATATCGTGCCGACTATTAATGAGGAAGGCTATGTTACTTTAAAGCTTAAAACTGAAGTTAGCAGTGTTTTAGATGTATTGGTTACTCCTACGGGCAATAAAATTCCTATTATAGATACATCTTTAGCAGAAACCACAGTTATGATAAAGGAAGGTACGACCATCATACTTGGAGGCTTGCGAAAAGATGAAAAAACTAAAAGTTCAACGCAAGTACCGTTTTTGGGCAGCATCCCGATTATCGGCCGCCTCTTTAGCGTTAAAACGCAGAATAGCGTGCGTACCGAATTGATGATTATTCTTACTCCTCGCCTGATGACAGGAGATATTTTAATTAATCCCAGCGGAGTTGTCGTCGGTGAAGGAGGCGTTAAATCAATGAAGGATTATCCCTCACTTCCTAAGAAAGAGGAAGCCGTAATTCCATCTGAAGTTTATATTCCACTTGATGAAAATAACAAAAAAACTAACAAAACTATTAAGAGCCGTCAGGAAAATGCAGATTTCAAGGGGATAAGAAACGAATAATTACTATAGGGGAAAAATATGCAAAAAAAACTTCTGTTTTGTCTAACAGGCCTGTTTTTTATCTGCCCAAGTTTTTTATTTGCCCAAGAAAAAGAACTTTCTGTGCAAAAACTTACATCTTTAGTCGGAGACTATCAGGCTAAGATCAAAAAACTTACGCAAGATATTGTTACGTTAAAAGATAAAGAAGCCGGTCTTTCTGAAGACAAAGGCCGGTATTATAAAGAGGTTATGAGTTTAAGAGAAGAAAATCAGCAAAATCAGGCAAAAGCAGTTGCGTTTGAGCAGCTTAATACGGAGTTAGCTCAACTGAAGCAAAAATTAGAATTACAAAACCAGGAGCTTGGGAATTCTTTAAGCACGCTTAAGAACGAGTTCTCTGTTTTAGAAAAAGAGCACGTCAAACTTAAAGGAGAACAGGGGCAAAGACTTGCTTCTTGTGAGAGCGACATTGGTTCGTTTAGGGATGAAAGGATCAGGGTTCAGGCAGAAGCCGATAAATTACTTAAAGAAAAACAATCGCTTCTTGATGATAATAATCGTATAAAAGATGAGTTAACAAAAATAAGCAGCCAGGTAGGGTCAGTTTCCCAGGCAAAAGATAACCAGTTTAAGCAATATCAAGAAGAAATAACCGCATTGAAGAAATCGCTTGAGGAAAAAAATTCGGCTTATGCGGTAATACAAAAAACACACCAGGATATTCTCGAGGAGCGTTTTAGCGCGGGCAAAAAAAACGAGGATAAAATTTCTCAGCTTGAACAGGCGCTTGGCGCAAAAGATAATGAACTTAGGCAGTACCAGGATGAATCGGGCAAATTACGGCAATCATACGAAGATAAGAAAATACAGCTTAGTTTAATAGAACAGGCGCATACTCAATCGGTGCAAAGTAAGGTTGCGCTTGAAAAACAAAATCAGGATCTGAATGCAACGTTTAATCAGGCCGTTAAACTTAAGGATAACCAGATAAAGCAATATCAGGAAGAGCTCCATCAATTAAAGGCCGAAAATAAAAAAAATCAGGATGAATCAGCACAGTTAAAAGAGCAGAATAAATGGCTTAAAGACCGCTATATCAGCGATCGTCAGGCCGGGGAGTCACAAAGGGCCATTGATAGTGTTGCTAAGAAAGAAAAAGATTTAGTTATCCGGGAAGCGGAGAAGGTAAAGAAGGAATTGGCTCAAGCTAAAATTGAACGGGATGTGCTTTTTAGGCAGAATGAAGAAAATCTTCAGAAGCTCAGAGAAGCTATAATAAAATCCGGAAATGAAGAGCGATTGAGTAGCCAGCACCGGGAAGCTAAGCAAGAGCTCGTTGATGTTAAGGTGGATACCCAAAAACTTAAAGAAACTAATCAACAGCAGATAGATGAGCTTAAGGCTTACAAGCGCCAGATTAAAATAATGACTAATGACCTTGAGGAAATTAAGTCAAAAGTAAAACGCTTAATGCACGAAAATAAAATACTTAAAATCCGCGCCACTGATAAAAATGTAACCAACCGTTCGCAACTCATTGCTTTAAATAAAAAATTACTTAAGGAAAACGCGGTCCTGCACTATAACCAGGGCGTGTTTTATACCCAGACGCAGAATTATGAAAAAGCAATTGAAGAATTCCTAAAAGATATAAAAATTAATCCTAATGACGCAGAGGCGCATTATAATCTGGCGGTTATTTACGGAGAATATCTTGAACAGGCCGATAAGGCAGTGGCGCATTTCAAGCGTTATATTACGCTTTCGCCTAATGACCGCGATGCCGATCGGGCGCGTAAATATATGCTTACTTATGAAGTAATGTCGCCTAAGAAATAATTATTGTGGATAAGAAAATATTATTACTGGGATTGAGTTTTATGTTAATTATTGGCACTTGCTTTGCAGCGCTTATCCCAGAGTCTCCTAAGATTATTGCCAGTCCCGTGCAGGTAAATGCAGGTATGCCGGATGTTTTGATCTCTTTAGATTTGCGCGATATTGAAATCTCCGATGCTTTAAAATTTTTAGCGGTAAAGGCAGGTTTAAGTATCATTCCTACAAAAAAAGTTTTAGGTAAAGTTACTCTGATGGTTGAGAATATGCCTGTCAAAGATGTTTTCGATATCTTGATGCGTAGTAATAGCCTGGCTTACGATAAAAAGGGTAGTATTTTTAACGTAATGACAGAAGACGAATATAAAGCAATTTACGGAAAGAATTTTTACGATATCCGTAAGGTAAAAATAATCCGTCTTAAATATATGGTTCCTGAACAGGCGTACATGTTTTTAGATACCTTAAAGAGTGATATCGGTAAAGTCCTACTTGATGCTGAATCCGGAACTCTTATGATCATGGATACTCCGGATAATATCGTAAAGATTGAAGAGGCATTAAAGCTGATGGAAGAAAAAAGCGCGGTGCGTATTTTTCCTATTAAATATGCGCTTGCTAAAGACATAGAAACACAATTGAAAAAATACCTGGATACAAAAAAGGCCGGCACTGTAAAAGCTGATGAGCGCGTGAATCAAGTTATTGTGCAGACGCTTCCGGATCGCATGGAAGAGATCGCTCAAATCGTTGAAGGCCTTGATAAAAAGACTAAGCAAATTCTTATTGATGCCAGGATTATCCAAGTAAGAATTACCAATAGTAAGAGCGCAGGAATTGAACTTGAGGGGATATTTGATGTCGCGCGTCAATCAGGCCTAAACTATTTAGGCACATACCCTTTTAGCTCTATTGTTTCATCAAGCGCAGCCTGGAAATCGCGGCAAGAAACTTTAGATGATACTGGCTATGCTGGATCATATCCCTTTAGCGGAACAACTTCAACCTCTAATGCTTCGCAGCCAAAAGTTATTGGCGATAAAATGCATGTAGGGGTAGTGGGAAAGCAGGATTTTGACGTATTGATTAATTATCTTAATACCTTGGGGGAAACTAAGATTCTTTCTAATCCTAAGCTTGCGGTAGTAAATAATCAGGAAGCAAAAATACACGTTGGAGAGAAACAAGCTTATATTACTACTACTACTACGCAGGGGCAGGGAACCACTACTATAGCAGAACAAGTTACGTATGTAGATGTAGGGGTGCAACTCTTTGTTACCCCGTTTATTAATGATGATGGTTTTGTTACGGTAAAAATAAAACCGGAGATAAGCAGTGTGCTTTCATATCTTGATACTTCAAGCGGAAACAAAATTCCGATTATTGATACCTCTGCTGCTGAAACTATGGTTATGGTTAAAGACGGCTCGACGCTTATTATTGGTGGCTTAACTAAGGAAGAAGTTTCTACGAATCAGCAAAGTACCCCTATTTTAGGTAAGATGCCGATAGTAGGTGCGCTATTTAAAAATAAAACTAATGGTTCTGTGCGCAATGAACTGTTAATATTATTGACTCCGCATATTATTACAGGAGACGAGCTAACAACAGGTTATGCAAGAGATTTTGGCCATAAACTGGATAAAGAGGATCAGGCCTATATTCCTTTTGAAGAGGAGCATGATAAATTAGAAGGTAAACATTACCAGGAATATCCGCAATTTGAAGAAAAAAAATCTAATCAAGCGGTTCTTAAACCCTTACAGGAGATAAACTAAATGAAAAATAAAATTTGGCTGTTGGTTGTAATAGCTTTTTTTATCGCCGGTAAATACGGTTTAATTTTAGCCCAGACAACCGGCACGCAAAATTATAAAGAGATGTATGAACAGCTAAAAATCGATTATGATAATTTGGTAAAAGACCGCGATAATCTACTTAATCAATCACGTAATTTAATTCAGTTTAAAACTAGGGTCAGGGAGTTAGAAGATCAGATGAATAATCTTCTTCTGGAAAAGGGTGGGCTTGAAGCTGAGCTGCAGGCGCGCCTTGCGCAAAATCAAATGATGCAGGAAAAAACTGAAGAGGCGATGAGTGCCAAAGATACTTTAGAGCAGGATAAGGCTTCGTTAAAGAATTATATTGAAAAAATGGAAATAGAATATAGAATAGTTAATGATACTAAGAAGAAGATTGCCGGGCTCACGAAAGAGAATACTGATCTTCTACGTAAGATGCAGGGTTCAGGTGAGAAAATAAATACTATTGAAAAAGCAAAGCTTGATGCTTCGGCTCAGGCAGAAGTTTACCGCAGGCAGCTTAAGGATACAAATACAAAATTTCAGGAAGCGCTTGAGAAAAATCGTTCTTTGGAAAAGAAGGTTGAAGATATGCCTAAGAAGTTTACTGAGCTTGCGCGGGAAAACGCGATTTTACTTAAACAGACCGCGCTTATGCATTACAACTTAGGAGTTTTTTATACCCAAAGTAAGGAGTTTTCCCGGGCCATAGCAGAATTTGAAAAAGGCCTTGAATTAAATCCTGATGATGCCTATGCGCATTTCAACCTTGGTTATATTTATGCGGAGCAATTAGCAGATCGTTCCAAGGCAGTGCAGCATTTCCAGCAGTTTTTGAGGCTGGCAAAAAACGACGATAAAGATGTTGATTGGGTGAAACGTTATATAATTACCTGGAATACCTGGGAAGGGAAAAAACCGGTTAAATAACCTAAGGAAAGGAGTAATTATGAAAGGGTTGATCAGTTTTGCTCTCGTGGTAGGATTAGTTTGTGGGTTCGGAATTAATATTTCATCTGCTGCTTGGTGGGGGAAGAAAGATAAAGAAGAAGTAAATACTGAAAAAGTAATTGCAACCGAATCAAAACCCGCAAAAGTAAAAGAGCAGAGGCAAGCAACTCCTGTTATAAAAACTGATCGTGAACGCGAGCAGGCCAATGCAAGAAAGAAAGATATACTTGCAGCAAGAAACATTGCTTTAAATAATACCCGTTGGGAGATGGAACTTGCACCTGCCGGAAATCAGGCAAAGAAGCAAGTTTATTATTTAAACATTCAAAATAACCAGATTTCAACAAGTTACGGCTCTGGTGAATTTCCTGCCACGAATTACACCCTTTCAATTAATGATGATAATACTATAGTTATTGAAACCATGCAAACAAGCGATAAACAGGGAGTAGCGTTTTGGCGCCTCGAGATTACGCCGGATCTGAATACCCTGCGTGGAATTTTAAGCCACCAGCTTAAAGATAAAACTAACAAGGATTATGCATTCACCAGCACAAAAAAAGAACTGATAAAATCATAGCTCCGAAAGCATGCAAAAATTAAAAGTATTCTGGGTTACGGCAGTAGTATTGATAATCTGCCTATCCGGCGGGGCTTTAATTCTAGCGCAAAACCTACGTAATAATAAGCAGTTAGATAAAACAACCCTTCAAGATAATTCCTTAGCCGATGTAGCTATCCAGGAGAATCGTGCTTTAAAAAATTCTCTGAAACAAGTCCAAGATAATCTTACTAATTTAGGCCGTCAAATAGCTGAAAAAGAGCAAGGATCTGGCTTAGAAGCTAATTCTCAAGGTATCAAACAGGCGTTTAGTCAGGCTCAAGTGAATATTTCGGAGCTTACCCGGCAGCTTGAGCAGCTTCGTTCTGACAAGGCCAACATTGAAGAAAAGAGCCAGACTGTAAATGCAAGGCTTAACAATACTGTATTTGAGTTGAACCGCACAATCGAAGACCTAAAAAACGCCCGGCAGGAGATCGCTAACCTCAAAAAGAAAACCCCTGTTTCGGAGCCTGCCAAAGCACAATCGGTTTCAAAATTGAATCAAGAATTGGGCAAGAAGGATGAACAGTTAAAAGCTCTTAATATGCAACTTGCGCAACTCAATACTCTTAAATCAACGCTTGAAAATCTTCTTTCGCAAAAAAATCGCTCTATAGATGAACTGACTTCTTCAGCGCAAAATTTAAAAAACGAAGCAGCGCGGCTGTCTGCAAATTTTTCGCAAAGAGACAAAGAAATCTCCAGTTTGAGAAATGACCTTATCTCCTATCAGAATAAATTGAATAACCTGCAGTTTCAATTGGCTTCTAAAGACGGGGAGATGGAGCGCTTGAGATCGGAGTCTGTTGCCAAGAAAGAAAAAAACAGGGCATTAGACCTGGCTGCCCAGCAGCCTCCTTCCGGGAGTTTGTCTGCAACGCAAGTTTCCCAGTTGTTAGCGGCTAAAGAGATAGAAATTATCAATCAAAAGAAAGAGGCTATGAGTTTGAAAGAAGAACTCTCCGGTTTAAAGATCAAGATCGCAGCTTATGAAAATGAAAAAGACAGCAAGATTGATCCGCGTAGTTTAAGGCAATTGCAGGATGATAAAACTAATATTGAAGTCAAGCTTCTCGGCGCCCAGAATGACCTGCGCAGGCAGAATGAACTGCTTGTTTCTTTAAGCAAGGCCTTAGACGCATTAAATCAAAAAGTTGCTTTAAGAGAAGATGAAAAAAAGAGTTTAGAAATTTCTTTGGCAAAAGTAAATGATGAAAAAACAGATATGGAAAAAGAGCTTAGCAGCCAGCGTAAACGCGCAGATGAATTAAATTCGTTTTATGGCGGATTAAAAAATCAGATAGTGCAGTTTTCTGAAATGCTTTCAGATAAAGAGGCAGAGCTCAGCCATAAGCAAGATGAGATCACAGCCTTAAGAAGCGAAATTTTGTCTCAAAAAGATAAAATGATAAACTTAGAGCGTAATTTATCTCAGAGTAAGAATCGCCAGGAGAAGATATATAAGGATTTATCACAGGCTACGAATTTGAATACGGAAGTTGAGCAAAGGTTACACAGCGTGCGCAGTTCGTTAAGTTCTGATACAGCAGGAAATATTATTGAGCCAGATGTGGGTGATTCTAGCTCTGAACAAGGAGCCATGGATAAAGAAAAGGCCGAAGAATTAAGGAAGAAAGTTGAAGTTATCCTTAGCGAATCACAATAACCATTATCGACCTACGCGGTCGTATTTTCGACCGCGTAGGTCGAAAGAGGTAAGATTGACATATATATGATAATATGCTATTCTTTCTTTAGACAATCAGGTAAGAGATGGACGAAACGGCAAAGTCTGGGTAACCAGGCGGCGCAAAGCGGTGCACCCACCACAAATCTTTGGCGGGCAGGCAGGCTACCGAATCAGTAAATAATTATCCCGGGTAGATGCTGCCTGGGAATTTTTTTTGACAAAACCAAAAAGTGCCAGGCATAAAAGCAAAAATGCCTAAAGTGTCAGGCACAAGCCAAAAAAAAGATGCCGCGATCGCCAAGAATCCATATCAAAGACGCCCTTTATTACATCACTTGCCGCGTAGATTCCAATGAGAAGATTTTTCAGGATAAAGAGGATTATGATATGTTTTTAAAACTCTTGGAAAAATATAAACCTCAACATGAATTCAAACTTTTTGCTTATGCCTTAATGCCGGATCACTTGCATTTATTGATGGAGCTTCCAAAAGGCAACCTTTCGGAATTGATGCATGATATCAATTCCTCTTACACAAAATATTTTAACGGTCGGTATGATCGTAAAGGCCATTTATTCCGCGAACGTTTCCGCGCAGCGCTGATTGAAAAAGACCCCTATTTAGCAAAAGTCTCCGCATACGTTCACCTTAATCCCAAAGAATTGAAAATGGCCGAAGATTTAAAAAGCTATCCGTATTCAAGCTATTGTTTTTACCTTGAAAAAGAAGAAGGTAAAACGCCTGCGCTTGATATGGCCGGTGAAATAAATGAGATTTTAGGTTACCTTAAGGAAACCGGATACGCTGATTTTGTGCAGAGCCTTGATTTAAAAGAAAAAACCGAATTGCATAAAAGGCTTCATCGCCAAGGTATTGTGGGTTCTGATGCTTTTGTAAAACGCATAAAAGAAGAGATGGAGCAGGCGCGTAAAGGCGCAGAGCCTCCTAAACAAATAAAAATTTTTCCTATTGCAGCAGCCCTGGCGGTAACAGTAGTTTTAGTGGCTTCAGGATTAGTTTATGTTTTACGCGTTGCAGGAAAAAATGATAAAAAGATAACGCAAGATTTACCAGCTGATAGAGGTATAAATACTGCCGAGGATCTTGTTTCTACACAATGGCAGATACTACTTACTTCTTCCGGCGGAGGCTTTGAGGTTAATGACACGGTATCATTCTTAGGAGGTAAATTTATTTCAAGTAAACTTTACCCTATAGGTTATCAGGCAAGTAATTATTCTTTAATCATAGAAGCAAACGGAAAATTGATCTGGGAAACCATGCAGACAGCGCAAGGCGGCACAGCTTCCTGGCGCGGTGAGATTGAAAATGGCGTAATGAGAGGAGCCCTCAGCCGCAGAAGTGAAGGAAAGCAGCCTGAGGATTTTACATTTATAAGTTCAAGTTACAGGAGGACAAAATGAAAAACAATAATTTTTTAAAAACTTCGCTGATTTTTATTATGTCGATGGGGTTATTAACAACCGTGCTTTATGCCCAAGAGAAAAAGCATGAAATAAAAAATAGAACTACGGGTAATAAGGAAATAGAGGGTGAGGTTACCTGGATAGGAAAAAATAAAATTGCCATAACTTATAATAAAGACCAGGCTACCGGCACAGAATATGAGATTCTTATTCCGTATGATATAGCTAATTTAACTTTTGAGCATAGAAATAATATGGGTGAAATAAAGGTCGGAGATACGGTTAGAGTGCAATATGAAGAAGAAACGCTTGAATATGATGATGGAAATAAAAACGAAAAAATTAAGGCAAAAGTAATAAGTTTTGTGAGGCCTTCTACCCAAAAGCCAAAAGCGCAAACTCTTTCTCAGGAAGAGGAAGAAGCACTGCCGCTTAAAGGCATAAAATAAGAGGTGAGATATGAGAAAAATTAAATTTTGCTTAATTTCTCTATTATTTATTTCTTGCTTTTTTGCGGGAGTGCTTTGTTTTACGTCTGAGGCCGGAGCCTATCAAGTCAAGCGCGTTGTAAGAGGAAGCTATGCCATGGGCTCAGGAGTTGAAACAGCTTCCGTTGATATTTCCGCTGCGCTAGGGTCAGATCCCCTTGATCTGGAAAAGTCGCTTTTATTTATTACTATGTCAGGAAATGATACTGCCCAGACCAGAATAGATGTTATTGCCATGATTGATGACGCTACGCATTTAGTCTTTGCCCGGCGTACTTCAGGTACGGCTTTGAACTTTGAATATGCCATAGTAGAATTTACTACAGGCTCAAACGTCATTGTATATTCAGGTATGACTACGATATCAGAAGGAACGACATCAAAAAATATTACTTTACCTGGTAACGTAACATGGACTACTGCTCAAAGAGGATCAAAGGTGCTACCTATAGTCAGCTCGAGGGCTTTTGCCAGTGCGGACAATAATAATGAAAGGAACTTATTTGGAGCAGAGGTAACTGGAGTAAAAACTTTAACTATTACAAGAGGTGAGATCGCCGCAAGTTATAATAATGATATAGCATATCAGGTCTTATCTTTTGATCCCACCGAAACAGATGTAGATATTCAGCATGGTTCCGCCACTATTAATAATAACGTTGGTGCAGGTGAAGCTTCAGATGATGGACAGACTTTAACGGTGACTGTAGATTCAGTTGATACAGCTAAATCTTTCTTGTTTTTTAGCCGTTATGTAGGTAATGCTGCCGGTGATGAAAGATTGTTTGCTGCATACGGCAGGTTAACTAATGCTACTACTTTGACATTTTACCGCACTTCTTCATCAGCTACAGCAGCAACTATAAAATGGTATTTGGCAGAATTTAAAAATAATTTATTTGCGCAAGCATCACTTAAATCAGGCATAACCTCTCCTTATACTATTGTTGCAGGAGATGGTTTGGCAACCGCTACTTATTCTGATAGGAGTTTAGGTTTGATTTCAGTGCAAGGAGGAAGTGGTACCACAAGCCAGGATGAGATAAATTATCGTTTAGCATTAGCTACTGCTGGTACGCCTCCGACAAGTTCAACTATGACAGTTACCAGAGAATCAGCAGATGTAACTGTTTCTGCAATAAGCTGGCAGATGGTTGAATTTCCGCCTTTAAACCTTACGTATCCTAATGGGGGAGGAACACCTTTCCGAGTAGGCGATCCGGTAGTCGTAACATGGCAACATGCCAAGGAATTAGAATCAGGGGGAACGCACGCCGATGGTTCAGTTAAAGTTAAATTATTACTTGATAAAAATAGCGGAGGAGATAGTTATCCTTTGACAGTAGCAACCGGGCTTTCTGCAAAAGTAGATTCTTATACCTGGACTATTCCTGACAGTCTTAGCCCTGGGCCGGTGAATGTTATCGGCGCTTCATTACGTATGCGTATTCAATGCGAGGAAGTTTATACCAGCCGCAATTACGACGATTCCAATGCAAATTTTGAGATAAAAGGAAAGATCACCCTGACTGCTCCTAATGGATCTGAAATTTGGACAGTTGGAGCTGCAAATAATATAACCTGGGATAAAAAGGGTGACTTAAGCGGCTCGACCTTCTCTATTTATTTATCCGAAAACGGCGGCTCCAGCTATGATTGGACAGTTGCAACCGGTTTGACCCAGGCGGCAAAATGTACAGGGGACAGCTGTTCATACAGCTGGACTGTAGATGATAAGATCGGAAATGACCGCAAGGTGAGAGTATATCTTGCTTCAGATGCAAGCAATGTCAAAGATGAATCTAACGCCAACTTTTATATAAAAGGAAAACTTACAATCACTGCGCCAAATGGCACGGAAAACTGGCTGACACAGACATCCAATAATATTACCTGGGATAAGTGGGGTACATTCAATACGGTTTCCTTATATTATTCAAAGAATAGCGGCGGTGATGCTTATCCATATACGATTGTTACAGGGACTTCTGCAGGAGGCTCAAATGGGTCATACGCCTGGACTGTCCCTGAGGCAGCGATCAGCAGCCAGGTGAGGGTAAAGATACTAAGCGACCATGCCGCGGATCTGCAAGTCAGTGATACTTCTAATGCAGATTTTTCCGTCAATCCTTCATTAAAATTAAATGCGCCAAACGGAGGGGAGACCTGGTATGTTAACGATAGCACCCGTCAGATCACCTGGAGCGTCTACGGCTCGATTGCCAGCGTGCACTGCTGGTATCAAAAAGACGGCGGAGCCTGGACCAGGATCACGCCTGCCGGCGGAGTAACCGCCAATCAGGGAGGCGGCGCGGGTTCCTATACCTGGCCGAGTATACCGGATATCATCAGTAACAATGTTTATGCCCGGGTGGCAAAGTATGTGGATGATATAACTCCCGGCACTCCTTCAGATGATTCAGATGCCACTTTTAACGTTAAAGGTAAATTGCAGGTTATTGCCCCAAATGGCAGTGAAAATTGGGTTGTAGGCACTGCGCAAACCGTTTCCTGGACGGTAAAAGGGACACTCGGAGATATCCGTGTCAAGTTTGCCCAGAACGGCGTTAATTTTGACTTACCCGGAGTGATCAATGCAACTGTCCCTGCATCTAATTTATCTTTTACCTGGACGATCCCGGATAACCTGACCAGTGCAGGAAAAATACGCATTGAACTTATCTCCGACCCTGCGGCAGTTACCGATGATTCTGATAATGCTTTTAACATAAAGGGCGCGTTGACCCTGACTGCCCCTAACGGCGGCCAAACATGGACGATAAGCAGCAACCAGAATATTACCTGGACTTCTGCAGGCACGATCGGAAACCTGGAATTGCGTTATTCAACCGACGGCGGAAGCACATTTCCCCCGGGTAATACAATAGCTACCGGCCTTGCCCAAAACAGCTCTCCTTATGCCTGGACAGTTGCGGATGCTATTGACATCGACATAAAGGTGCGCGTGCACAAAGTCGGCGATGAAACACTCTGCGATGCCTCTGATGCAAATTTCTCAATAAAGGGGAGCCTGACATTAACAGCTCCTAATGGGACTGAAACCTGGTCAGTCGGCACCTTGCAGAATATTACCTGGATACGTCAGGGCGCGAGTATGACTGATGTGCGGCTTGACTACTCAAAGAATAACGGTGTAGACAATTATCCCTATCCGGTAATCGCAAGTACATTATCTTCCAATCTCTCCTATGCCTGGACTATTCCTGATGCTATCGGCAGCCAGTTAAAAGTCAAGATCATCTTAAACAGTGATACAAGCACAAATGATGCCTCTGATAATGTTTTTACAATCAAAGGAAGATTCAGCCTGAATGCGCCCACCGGCGGGGAAACCTGGTATGTGGGCCTCTCCAATAATATAGATTGGCTGACTTACGGTTCTATCGATAAAGTCAATCTTTATTATTCCGTAAATGGCGGTTCTTCATATCTTTCGACTATTGCCTCTGCACTTTCCAACATCGGCGCTTACGCCTGGACGATCCCCGATGCCATAGATACTGATCTTAAGGTAAAGGTCGAGAGCTATTACGATAGCGCTGTTTTTGTTACATCCCCGAATAATTTTACGGTTAAGGGAAGGGTAGTAGCGAATTATCCAAACGGCGGAGAAGTCTTTAAGGTAGGAGAAGTCAAGAATGTTACCTGGAATGCATATGGAAGCATCGGTAATGCCGAGATACATTATTCAACTAACGACGGGACAAGCTATGACTGGACTATAACTGATAGTATTGTTGCTTCCGCTGGGACATTTGCCTGGACTGTGCCGGATGCAATAGGCACGGGATTAAAGATACGGGTCAGAAGTATTACCGAAAGTTCTGTCACCGATGAAAGCAACGCTAATTTTGAGATCAAAGGCACGCTTACTTTAACTGCTCCTAACGGCAGCAGTACCTATGTAGTGGGACAGGCAACAAATATAACCTGGACAAAGACCGGGACATTAGGCAATGTCGAACTGCGTTATTCTAATGACGCAGGCGCAACTTATCCTGTGGGCCAGACGATCACGACTGGTATTGCCGCAACCGCGACTCCTTATTCCTGGACAATACCTGATACAATAGATACTGACATCCGCGTCAAAGTAATGCTTTTAAGCGACCCGACAAATGTATTCGATGAATCGGATAATAATTTTATTATTAAGGGAAGCCTGACCCTGACCTCGCCTAATGGAGGCCAGGCCTGGGAAGCGCAAACATCCGAAAGTATCACCTGGACAAAGTCCGGTTCGATTGCCAATGTAAAATTAGAATATTCTGTTAACGGCGGCACAAGCTATCCAAATCAGATCGTTGCTTCAACTTCTGCGGCTGCTTTAAGCTATTCCTGGACTATACCCGACTCAATAGGCACGACCCTGAAGGTAAAGGTAAGCGATGCTTCTGATACAACTGTTTCCGATGATTCCAACGCTAATTTTACTATCAAGGGTAAACTCATCCTTACCTATCCTAATGGCGGAGAAACTCTGTTCGTCGGTAATTCTGCAAATATCACATGGTCAAGTTACGGGACAATCCCGAAGGTAAATCTTTATTATTCCACTAACGGCGGCGGTGATTTTACTCCTACCATTATCACTGCCCTTACAAACACTAACACCTATGCTTGGACAATTCCCGACGCTATCGGCAGCCAGGTAAGGGTCAAGGCAGCGAATTTTGATGACTTAGCAAATGTTTTAGATACCTCTAATGCAAACTTTACGATCAAGGGCCAAGTAACACTTACTTATCCAAACGGCGGAGAAACCTGGGTTGTAGATGAAGTAAAGACGCTTACCTGGACAAAACAGGGTAATATCGGAAACGTAAAAATACAGTATTCCACAAATGGCGGCTCAAGCTATGATTGGACTGTTGTGGCTACTATCCCGGGAGCTGACTTAAGCTATGCCTGGACTGTAGCTGATTCTATCGGCGTCAATACTAAGGTAAAGATTACTGCGATCTCCGACAGTAGTGTTACCGATGAATCAAATGCGGTCTTTACCATTAAGGGCGCTCTTGAATTGACTGCTCCTAACGGCGGAGAGGCCTGGCCGATAAACAGCTCACAGAATATTACCTGGACCAAAAAAGGGACCGTCGGGAATATGAAGATCGAATATTCCATAAATGGCGGCTCGACATATCCGAATACGGTCAGCGCGTCTGTATCTTCGGCTGACCTGACTTATGCCTGGACTATCCCCGATACCCCAACGATACAGGGTAAAGTAAAGATCACTTCTTTAAGCGATAGTTCTGTAACCGATGAGTCCCTGGCGAATTTCCGCATCAGGGGTTCTGTTACCGTAAGCGCTCCCAATGGTAATGAAACCTGGAATGTCGGTACCCAACGGAGTATTACCTGGACGACTTATGGAGCTATCTCCAATGTAAAGATAGAATATTCCAAGGACGGCGGCTTAGACAATTATCCTTATATTATTATCGCAAGCACAGGCGCAGGGGCAGGAAGCTTTAGCTGGACTATCCCTGATGCCGTAGGCACACAGGTGCGCGTGCGTATCAGCGATACAGGAGACTCGACTGTTACCGATACATCAAATAATAATTTTAATATTAAGCCAACCCTTACAGTCCAGTCGCCTAACGGAGGCGAAGTTTATGAAGTAGGGACTGCTTATGATGTTAGCTGGAGTATGATTGGTACGGTAGTAAACGTAAAAGTAAATTACTCTACAAACGGCGGCTCAAGCTATGATTGGACTGTTGTGGCGTCTATCCCTGCTGCGTCGTTGACTTATTCCTGGGGTGTCCCGGATAATATTTCAGCAAATTGTAAAGTCCGTATAATGGACCTTTCTGACAATACTGTTACTGATGAGTCCAATGCCTTCTTTAAGATAAAGGGGAAACTTACTATTACCGCACCTAATGGGACAGAAGGCTGGACCATTAATACAAGCCAGAACATTACCTGGACTACTAAAGGGACCCTGGGTAACTCTAAACTCGAATATTCAATTGACGGAGGCACAAATTATCCTAATACCATTATAGGTTCTGTGGCCTCTTCGAATTTAAGTTACAGCTGGACTATCCCCGATAACCCGACAACCCAAGGCAAGGTAAAGATAACCTTACTTGACGATTCTACTGTTAACGATGCCTCTAATGCGAATTTCAGCATCAAGGGGACTGTTACTCTTACTGCGCCTAACGGAGGAGAG
>CAKKSP010000051.1 GCA_919902045.1 Omnitrophica bacterium GWA2_41_15
CCTGGGATGGTATTTCCCAACATGGTTATAATACTTTGCCGCTTCCCACTAATTATATATCCGCAGAAGAAGTATTGAAGTTTAGAGATGATGCATTTTATAATTATTTCGTTAATCCTAGGTATCTAGAGATGATGCAGGATAAATTTGGGGAAAAAATAGCAGGGCATTTGAAAAAAATGGTTGATATTAAAATAAAAAGAAAAATATACGGGGGTAATAAATGAAAAGGGAATTATTTTACGAACTTAAGAAAAAATCATTTCAGATCAGAAAGATGGTCTTAGAAATGTGTATAAAAGCCGGAACCGGGCATGTTACATCATCATTATCATGCATTGAAATTCTAGTTACGCTTTATCATGGTAAGATCTTAAAGTTTAACCCTAAGAATCCTGATTGGGACGGGAGGGACAGGTTTATTTTAAGTAAAGGCCAGGCAAGCCCGGCTTTATACGTTATACTCGGTGATTTAGGTTATTTTGACAAGAAAGACCTGGATAAATTTGCCCAGATTGACGGTAAATTCGGTGTTCATTTACAGAATAGCGTACCAGGGGTTGAGCTTACTGTCGGTTCTTTAGGGCAGGGTTTTGGCGTCGGGGCAGGAGTTGCTTTAGCTGCGAAGATGAACAAAAAGCCTAATTTAGTTTTTGCGTTATTAGGCGACGGTGAATGTTATGAAGGCTCAATATGGGAGACTGCAATGTTTGCAGCACATAATAATCTGAATAACCTGGTTGCGATTATTGACAGGAATTACTTATGTGTTACTGATTTTACCGAAAATTTAGTTAAATTAGAACCAATGGAAGACAAATGGTCTTCTTTTGGATGGGAAGTAAAAAGAATAGACGGCCATTCTGTTGAAAAAGTATATGAAACGCTTGATTTTGCAAGGATAAGAAAATCTGATAAGCCGCTGGTAATCATCGCCGATACAGTTAAAGGCCGGGGTATAAAGTGCATAACGAACTCCCCTCTTTGGCATGGCATGGCTCCTAAAGGTAAGGATATTGAAATATGCAGGAATGAATTAGAGAGGAGTTATGAGAATGAATAATATTTCACCCAGGGATGCTTTTTGGAATAAAGTTTATGAATTAGCCCAAAAAGATAAAGACATCGTAATCGTTACTGCGGATATGGGAGCTCCCTCGCTTGATAAATTCAGAAAGAATTTATCTACTCAGTTTGTCAATGTCGGGATCGCAGAGCAAAACGCTGTTACTTTAGCATCGGGGCTTACGCTTGCCGGAAAAAAAGTTTTTATTTACGCCATAGCGCCTTTTATATCTTTAAGGTGCCTTGAACAGATCAGAGTGGAAAATGCGATCATAAAAATACCTATTACTATCGTAGGGGTAGGTGTGGGTTTTGGATATGAAGATTCAGGGCCTACGCATCATTTAATTGAAGATGTAGCGATCATGCGGTCAATGCCGAATATCAGGATAAATAATGTTACTGATAATATTTTAGCAGAATATTTTGCTGATAAATGCTGTCAAAAGAAAACAGTTACTGATTATATCAGGTTAGATCGCCTATCGCATTCGGATATTTATAACAGCAAGTATGATTTTAGTTCAGGTTTGGCAGTCGCTAAGAAAGCTAAAGATTACTATATTATATCAAGCGGCACTATGGTTCCGGTTGCTTTGAAAGCCGCAGAGAATTTATCTAAAAATAAAATAGATATAGGAGTAATTGATATATTTAACCTGCCGATCAATGAAAGAAAATTAATCAGCTTGCTCAAAGGCGTAAAAAAAATCATTACTCTTGAAGAACATTTTTTAACAGGGGGGTTGGGTAGTGCAATTGCAGAAGTTTTATGTGATAATTCTTTATTGATCCCGCATAAACGCTTAGGCATAGCTTTGGAAAAGGGGTATTGTTATAAGTATGGAGGAAGAGAGATAATTAGGAAGTATTATGGCATTGATCAGGAGTCGGTTGTTATAGAAATCAATAAATTTATCAGGAGAAAAAAATGATTATAAGCAGAACTCCTTTTAGAATATCATTTTTTGGAGGAGGAACGGATTATCCGGCTTGGTTTAAGAAATATGAGGGAGCGGTATTATCTACAACAATAGATAAATATTGTTATATTAACCTGCGTTATCTGCCTCCTTTTTTTGAACATAAACACAGGATTGTCCATTCTCTCGTAGAAAACGTTAAAACTGCCAATCAGATCAGGCATCCTGTCGCTAAGGCAATCTTAAAGTATTTTAAAATTGATAAAGGAGTGGAGATCCACCATGACGGAGATTTACCGGCAAGATCGGGGTTAGGGTCAAGCTCTTCTTTTACGGTAGGGATGCTGAACTCGTTTTATGCTCTAAAGGGGAAAATTATTTCAAAACGCCAGGTATCAAAAGAAGCAATTTATATAGAAAGAGAAGTGCTGAAAGAATGCGTTGGTTCGCAGGACCAGATTGCCGTAGCTCACGGAGGGTTTAACAAAATAATTTTTCATAACGATAATGATTTTAGGGTAGAAGCCGTAACTTTGCATAAAGAAAAAATCAGGAAATTGCAGAGTTACCTTATGCTTGTTTTTACGGGTTTTTCTCGTTTTGCATCGGAAATCGCCGCAGAACAGATCAAAAATACTCCTAATAAGGAAAAAGAGCTAAATGTTCTGCGCGGCATGGTAGATGAAGCTGTGGACATATTAAATAGTGATAGGAATATTGTAGAATTCGGGAAATTACTTCATGAATCATGGCAGATTAAGAAGCGCCTCTCAAAAAAAGTTTCTAATCCGGATGTTGATAATTTATATGAAAAAGCGCTTAAAAGCGGTGCAATCGGAGGTAAGCTTCTGGGAGCCGGCGGAGGAGGATTTATGCTTTTGTTTGTAAAACCGGAGGATAGGCAAAAGGTTAAACTTAAGCTAAAAAATTTCCTGGAAGTAAAATTCAAATTTGAAAACGAAGGCAGCCAGATCATCTATTATAATCCCCAGGAAGTATGATTAAGGATATAGATTGTTTTATTCTTTGCGGAGGATATGGAAAACGCCTGAAGAAGATAACCGGCAGGATTCCTAAGCCGATGGTTTGTTTTGGAAAACGTCCGTTTTTGGATATCCTGATTGATCATTTACATAAGTTTGGCTGTAAAAGATTTATTCTCGGTACGGGCTACAATGCGGATTTTATTAAAAAATATTATAACCTTAATAAATACCCCGGAAGAGAAATTATTTTTTCAACAGAAAATAAGCCACTGGGAACAGGCGGCGCGGTAAGAAAGGCTAAAAAATTAATCTTGAGCAAGCATTTCTTGGTTATTAACGGAGATACTTTTTCTGATTTTAATTTAAAAAATTTTGTTAAGTTCTCTAAACAGAAAAAAGCTAAAGTTTTAATGTTATTAAGAAAAGAGAATAATAATAAAGATTATGGTTTTGTAGTCACTAATCCTAAGTCTGAAATTGAATCTTATAGTGAAAAGAAAAGCCCAAAATCCGAAGGTTTTATTAATTCCGGTGTTTATCTATTTAGCAGGGAAGTATTTTCCATGATGCCGAAAAAATCAGTATTTTCTTTAGAATATGATTTTTTCCCTAAAATCATCGGTAATGGTGTTTATGGATATAAAGGAAAAGGTTTTTTCATTGATATCGGTACTCCGGAAAGATATCTGGTTGCAAAGAAATATTTTTTAAAAAGAAGGGATATTAATTGAAAGTCTCGTTTGGTTGTATTTCTATTACACAGAAGTCTAAGGATTTGATTAGGGAATCCCTTAACACTGCAAGGGTTTCAAACGGCAGGCTAGTATATGAATTTGAAAAAAAATTTGCTAAACTGGTGAATGCTAAAGAAGCGGTTGCTGTAAGTAGCGGTACTGATGCCAACACTCTTGCGCTGGCTCTGCTCTATGATTTTGGCGCAAAACGCGGAGATGAAGTTATTGTTCCTGCGCTCTCATTTGTTGCTACGGGTAACGCTGTTTTACATGCCGGTTTTAAGCCTGTCTTTGTTGACATTGATAGGGATACATTGAACATAAACCCGATTCTTATAGAGAAAAATATCACCAAAAAAACACGTGCAATAATGCCAGTCCATCTAATGGGAAAACCTGCCAAAATGGATATAATCAACAGGATAGCCAAGAAACATAAACTTTATCTGATCGAGGATGCTGCTGAGGCGCATGGTGCGGTTTATAAGGGCAGGAATGTGGGAGAATTTTCAGATATGGCTGCATATAGCCTGTATCTTGCCCATATTATTACTACAATTGAAGGCGGGATTATTACTACTAATAATAAAAAATTTGCCGAAATAATCAGATCGCTACGCTGCCATGGCAGGGCTTGTAAATGTAATGTCTGTGTTGTAAATACTAGTTCTGAATATTGTCCGAAGAGGTTTCAATACGGCAAAGATATCCGTTTTATTTTTGAGCGTGTAGGGTTTTCATCCAAGATGAATGAGCTTGAGGCTGCTATTGGTTTAGGAAGCTTGTCTTGTTATCGTAAGATCATTAATAAAAGGCATAGCAATCTTTTAGCTATGATTAATAAGCTTAGAGAGTTTAGCGAGTATTTTTATACCATAAAAGAAGATAAAGATGAAAGGATCGGCCCGCATGCTTTTCCGATCATTGTAAAAGAGAAGGCACCATTTACCCGGAATGAGCTAGTAGATTATCTGGATAAGCGCGGGATAGATACCAGGGATCTTTTTAGTTCCATGCCTACTCAATGCCCGGGGTTTGCCTATCTTGGATATAAGTTGGGTGATTTTCCTAACGCAGAGTATGTAGGCAGTAATGGCATCCATATCGGAGTGCATCAGGATATAAATGATAAGCACATTGATTATATTTTTAAAATATTAATGTCCTTTATTAAATTCAGAGTAAAATAGTATGAATAAGAATTCGCGCATATATGTTGCCGGACATTCCGGTTTTGTGGGCAACACATTGATCCAAAAACTTAAAGCCAATGGTTTTAAAAACCTGATCTTAAAAACTCATAAAGAGGTTGATCTGACGAATCAGAATAAAGTGGAAAAACTATTTAAGTATTTTTTGCCGGAATACGTTTTTCTTCTGGCAGCTAAGGTAGGAGGGATTCAGGCGAATAATTCTTATCCAGCTGATTTTATTTATCAGAATATTGCTATCCAGGTAAATGTAATGCAGGCAGCATACAAATACAGAGCAAAAAAATTACTTTTTTCGGGTAGCGCTTGCATGTATCCAAAACATTGTCCGCAGCCTATAAAAGAAGAATACCTACTTACTGGACCGATAGAACCGACAAATCAACCTTTTGCCATAGCTAAGATAGCCGGGGTTAAGATGTGCCAGGAGTACAACCGGCAGTATAAAACTAATTTTATTACTGTAGTTCCTGCGACAATTTATGGACCGGGAGATCATTTTGACATTAACGGCCACGTTATGGCAGCTTTAATAGATAAGTTCTTTAGGAAGGACGCGAAAATATGGGGTACAGGCAGGCCCAAAAGGGAATTTATTTTTGTTGATGACCTGGTAGAAGCTTTAGTTTTTTTGATGCAGAATTATAACGGTAGCGAGCTGATTAATATCGGCACAGGAGAAGAGATTTCTATAAAAAATTTGGCAGGTAAGATTAAAGAGATTACTTTATATAAAGGAAAGATTAATTTTGAAATAACCAGGCCTGATGGAATGCCGCGCAGGCTCCTGGATTCTTCTAAGATATTAAGTATGGGCTGGAGGCCGAAAGTTTGTTTAAAAGAGGGGATTGAATTGACCTGCCAGTGGTATAAGAAAAAGGAGAAGTAGATAAAATGAAAGTCACTTTATTGATTCCCACTTTGAACGAAATTGAAGGAATGAAAGCGATTATGCCTAGAATTAATAAAAACTGGTGTGATCAGATTATTATCTTAGACGGAAGTTCTACTGACGGAACCATTGAATATGCAAGAGGGCAGGGTTATTTTGTATATGTACAGAAAAAAAAAGGTTTCCGGCAGGGGTATAACGAAATCGTTCCTTATATTCAAGGAGACGTGGTTTTGACTTTTAGCCCGGATGGTAATTCTATACCGGAGTTAATACCTGATTTAATTAAAAAGATGAAAGATGGCTATGATATGGTAATTGCCTCGCGTTATCTTGAAGGGGCTAAAAGCCAGGATGATGATTTAGTTACTGCTTTTGGAAACTGGCTTTTTACACGGACGATAAACCTTTTACATGGCGGCCATTACACTGATTCGCTAGGGATCTTTCGGGCGTTTAAAACAGATCTAATCAGCTCCCTTGAGCTTAATAAGGACGAAGGATATGTGTTTGTTGAAAAATTATTTAATACTAGGGTTAGTTGGGAGCCTTTGTTGTCGGTACGTGCTGCAAAGTGTAAATTAAATATCTCTGAGATTCCTGGAGATGAGCCTGCGCGTATTGGTGGAAAGAGAAAGCTTCAGGTCCTTAAGTGGGGAGCAGCGTATTATTTTCAGTTTTTTCGCGAAGTTTTCTGCTGGCGGAAGCAAGATCTATGAAGATTTTTAATTGGAAGAATTTTTTATCAAGAATAAACGGCTGGGATATCTATTTTAGCGCTATTACTTTACTATATGTAATATGGAGGGCCAGAGTATTTTTCGCACGTTTCGTTTCCCGTTAAGCCATCTACCGACATTTTTTTTAGTTATCGGTTATCCGGTTTATTGGCTTGAACTTTATCTGTTCAGGCTTGGCCATGGCATGTCCACTCCTTTAGCCTGGGTAATTGCTGTCTTTTTTTCATGTTATGTTTTCTTTCGGAATAGCTCCTTTCTTAAAGATGGTTGCCGAAGCTTTCGGGAATGGTATTTAGGAGAGGCATTGTTTGTTAAGTTTCTGCTGGTATTTATGGCGGTTACCGGAGCTGTAACCTTATTATGTTCGTTTTACGCCTCATTATTACCTCCGCACCTGGTCCAGGAGTTTGATGCTTTAAACTATCATGTCACTTTACCTAGACAGCATCTGTTACGAGGTTCATTTAACCATATCCCCTGGTCAACAGCGGATTTATACTTTTTACCGG